>JAFYMM010000166.1 GCA_017550055.1 Paludibacteraceae bacterium | reverse complement strand
GAAATACAAGGGAAGACTGCGATTGTGGCATTCGGTCAGATAAAATCGACAGTTGCACTTAATCGTCTTGAAAGAGTGTCGGCAGGGCAAGCCAAGCAAGCCGAGCAACGTATGGCAGCAAATAGGGAGTCGAACGCTACGTCAGATATTCGCAATAGACAATTGACCTTTAAGCAAGAGATTGATGTGCGTGGTATGCGAGTGGATGAGGCATTGCAGGCGGTAGTGTATTTTATTGATGACGCTTCGATGGTGTCGGCTTCGCAAGTGAGAATATTACATGGTACGGGTACAGGAGCTTTGCGTCAGGCTATTCGTGATTATTTGCATCAAGCATCGATGGTGAAATCGTATCGTGATGAACATGTGCAATTTGGTGGTGCGGGGATTACGGTGGTGGAGATGAAATGATGATAGGGAGTAGGGAGTAGGGAATAGGGAGTAATGTGTAAATTAAGAATATGAAAAAGACAGCTTTAGTTTTGGAAGGTGGTGCGATGCGGGGTATGTACACCGCAGCGGTGCTTGATGTGTTGATGGATGAGGGGATTGAGGTGGATGCTATCTATGCTACATCGGCAGGTGTGTTGTTTGGAGTGAATTATATTTCAGGGCAACGTGGACGTGCGATTAGATATAATAAGCGTTTTTCTAGAGATAAACGCTACATGGGTGTGCACTCTTTGGTGACTTCGGGGAATGTTATCAACAAGGATTTTGCATTTTATGAAGTGCCATTTACATTAGATGTGTTTGATGATGAGACTTATAAAAAGTCGGAGGTTAAGATGGTGGCAACGGTGACGAATGTGCATACGGGAGGGGTTGAATATATGGAGATAGAGAGTGTGTTAGAGCAGATGGAGGTGTTGCGAGCAGCTTCGGCAATGCCATTTGTGTCGCAGATGGTGGAGTTAGATGGGCAGTTGTATTTGGATGGTGGTTTGTCGGATAGCATTCCGTTAAAGAAATGTCAAGCAGATGGTTATGAGCGTATAATTGTGGTGGAGACTCGTCCGAAGGGGTATCGTAAGAAGAAATCGAGTGCGTTGCCCGCAAAGTTGTTTTATTCGAAATATCCTAATTTGGTAGAGACAATCAACAATCGTTATGCGACTTATAATGATATATTGCAAGAGATAGATGACCTTGATGCAAAAGGAGAAATTGTGTTGGTTCAGCCATCGAAGGAGTTGCATTTAGGAAGAATAGAGTCAAATCCTGACCGCTTGCAAGAGATGTATGATTTAGGCGTGGGGGATGCTAAGGCGTTGTTGCCTCGAATAAAAGAGTTCTTGTCGGAGTGATAAGGTGAATGCTTATAATTTGCTTGTTTTTATAAGGTAAGTAATATAAAAAAAGGCTGTGATAGAGAATATCACAGCCTTTTTTTTGTATAGTTTGGAGAATTGGATTATTTGATACCAAGTTTTTTAGCAAGAGCTTTAGGAAGAGCGTCTTTGTGAAGCACGATGTTGATAGTTTTGTATTTCATGAAAGCTTCAGAAGCGTACCAAATACCTTTGTAAGTGCCTTCGTCGCCCCAAGAGTTTTTAACGATGAAGTATTCTTTACCGTTTTGGTCTTTAGCTTTACCGTAAACGAGCATACCGTGGTCGTCAGTTGTTTTCCAGTTTTCGAAAGCTTCTTGGCGGAGTTCTTGAGTAACGTTTACTTCAGGAAGAGGACGAGCAGTGAGTTCAGCGCGTTGGTCTTGGTAAGTCATACCAGTCCATTTAGCCATGTCAGAACCAGTGAGTTCAGCACCGTGAGCTTCGTCAGGGCAAACAGCGATACCATTGCGAGTGAAGCCAGTTTCAGAAACGTCAGAACCCCAAGCGAAAGTGTAGCCATTGTTGATGGCGTGGTTCATCACTTCGAGAAGTTCGTCAACTGTAACGTTGTAAGAGAGAGCGTGACGCCAGTTGTCTTCGATTTCTACAGCGAATTGAGTGTAGAATGGGTGGTGAGTGAAAGATGTGATAGATACGTAGTTATCAGCATCGAGTTTGAGAGATTTAGCATACTCTTGTGGAGTCATAGTTTTGCCATCGACAGTGACTTGAGTAGGGCATTCGCCGAGATAAGCATCGTAGATACCACGGAGGCCATCAGCCCAAACTGGAGTAAGTTTTTTGTGGTTGCCTTTAGCGATAGCGTGAACGTATGCTTTAGCAACAGCGTCGAGTTCGTTGTGAACAGGGAGTTCTTCGCCGTACATGATGCCAGGCATAGCGTCTTGAGGAACGAGACCATGGTCTTTCATAACAGAAAGAGCGTCAGAGAATGCACCACCAGGAGCGAAAGTTGCGTTGCCGTGGAGGCGAACGAAGAGGCGTGCGCGTTCTTGCATAGTGTGGCTAACGATGAACATTTCAGAAAGGTCGACTGTTTTGCCAGTGAGACGAAGAACTTCAGCTTCGAGGAGACCTACAGATGAGAAGCTCCAGCAAGTAGAAGAGCGGTGTTGGTCTTTGATAGGAGTAATTGCTACTTCTTTGATAGTTGTGAATTGAAAACCATCTTTGTTTTCTTCAGGTTTTGTTTCTGTTGTTTGAGCCGAAACAGCGATGCTACAACCGAGCATGAGGGCTAAAAGTGCTTTTTTCATAATTGTTTTTAGTATTGTTTTTGGGGTTAGTAATTGAGTAATTGATATTTGGGGACAAAGATACGAAAAAAAGTTGAAATGTGAAAGTGATTTGTTTTTTTTTCTTTTTTTTCTTGTTTTGAGTGATGAGAGAGATGGTGGTGGGGCTTGGGCAAGGGTTGCTTTATAGTATATTTATCCTATATTTATAGTATATTTATGGTATATTTATAGTATATTTATCCTATGTTGAAGGTAGGGAGAGAGTTAGGAATGAGGAATGGGGAATGGGGAATTGGTTTTACTATTAATTAGGGTCAATTTTTTTTAAGTATTGTGAGGGGAGAGGGAATTTAATTTGTTTTGTTTTGAAAATCAATTGTATATCTTTGTTGCTTCTTTTTGGGAGTATGTGGGTGGTGTGATATCTTACAGGTGGAGATTATTGATTGTAGTCTTTTGTTTTTGTGGGATTTTGTTTTGGATTTTTAATGAAACTGGCGAAGAATTGGGGATAGTGTAAGGATTTGGGTAATGAGGAATGGGTGGGGGTATTGTGGGGTTCAGTTTTTTTTTGTATCTTTGCAGATTATTAATTATATACTGAATATTATGGAAAATAGAGATATGAGTTTATTTGATTTTATTTTGCTTTGTTTTAAGGCTTTAAGTAAATTGGTTAAAAATGTTGCTGTGTTGTTCTTGGGTTTGGTGCGTTTGGGATTGCAATATTTTTGGGTTGTATTTTTGTTTGCGGCTTTGGGTCTTGCGGGTGGATGGTTGTGGTCGAAGAAGTTTGCGACTACATATAAGGGGCATGCTACGATAGTGTATGCTGAAGGAATGCGCGAAGTTGTGCAAGAGGGGATTATTGACTTTTTGATGTTGCCAAGAGCAGAGAAGATAGAGTATGGATTGTCGGAAGAGTTGTTAGATGCGTTTAGTAGATTGGATTTTTATAATGTGATTGACTGTAATGCAGATTCGGTGGTGGACTATATTGATGAGGATAGACGAGTGAGTTTGAGTGATACGATAAATCTTGTTATGAGAGATAGAATTCACTTGGTGTTGAAGGTGAAAGGGATGGATGATTTGACATCGTTTGAGGTAGCGTTGAAGAACTTTTTTAATTCGCAAGAGTATATAGTTAAGTCGTTCGAGCGTTGTAAAGCGGTGCAAAAGGACCGTTTGGATTATTTTACGAGAGAGTTGGCTCGATTGGATAGTTTCTCGGTATATGATTATTTTGAGAGACCTCGTAGTTTGGTGATGATGGAGCATAAGGATTTTATTATTGGTAGTAAACAAAGTTTGTATTACGACGCGATGATGGTTGTGTTGGAGCATAAGAATCATTTGGATATGCAAAATATGTTGACACCAGAGATTCTTAATTTCCAAACACCATTTGTGCCTTATTTCTTGCCTCCAGTGTATAAATATGCTATCGGTTTGTTGGTAGGTGGAATTTTGGGTATGATTGTGGTGTTGATGATTAGATATAGAGAGATTATTGTTGCTTTTTTGAAAGAGAAATAAGATAGGATGTTTGTAGCGAGGAATAAGAACAAGATTATAAATGACCCAGTATTGGGCTTTATTACGATACCGAATGAGTTGATTTATGAGTTGGTGCAACATCCGTTGTTTCAGAGGTTGACACGCATCAAGCAGTTGGGATTGGCGAATGTGGTGTATCCAGGAGCACAGCATACGAGATTTCAACATTCGTTGGGAGCGATGCACTTGGTGGGAGAGGCAGTTAAGCAGTTGAGATTGAAGGGGCATGTGATTACAGCGGCAGAGGAGAATGGGGTGTTGGCAGCGATGTTGTTGCATGACATAGGTCATGGGCCTTTTTCGCATGTATTGGAGCATACGATTATAAAAGGAGTGTCGCATGAGGAGTTGTCGTTGAAGATGATGGAGTTGATAAACGAGGAGATGGGTGGACGATTGGCGTTGGCAATAAGTATTTTCACAGACAAATACGAAAAAAGATTTTTGCACCAATTGATTTCGTCGCAGTTGGATATGGATAGGATGGATTATTTGTGTAGGGATTGTTTCTTTACGGGCGTGATGGAGGGTTCGATAGGTGCAGCTCGAATTATAAAAATGCTGAATGTGTCGGACGATAAGTTGGTGGTAGAGGCGAAGGGTATATATTCGATTGAGAATTTCTTGGTAGCTCGAAGATTTATGTATTGGCAAGTATATTTGCATAAGACTTCGGTGGCAGCAGAAAAGATGTTGGTGAACATATTGCGTAGGGCTAAGGAGTTGATAAAAAGTGGAGTTGATTTGTTTGCAACGCCAGCGTTGAAATATTTTTTGGAGAACGATGTAGATGCGAGTTTGTTTGATACGGATTATGTATTGAAAAGATATGTGGAGTTGGATGACGTGGATGTGATGTCGGCAGTGAAGGTGTGGATGAAGGCAGAAGATGTGGTATTGAGAGAGTTGTCGAGAGGATTTATTGAGCGCAGATTCTTTAAGGCAGTATCGGGCGACGATATGTTGTTGTATAGCACCGAGAATTTGAAACTTCAATATGCAGAGAGATTCGGCATAGATGAAAATTTAGCACGCTATTTTTATGTAGAAGAGTCGGTGAGAAGTAACACATACAATCCTGACGGAGCAAATATTATGATTATGTATGGCGATGGGCGATTGGATGATGTGGCACATGCGTCGGATATGATGAATGTGGATATGATGAGAGAGGTGATAGAGAAGAGATATTTGTTTTATATGCCGATATATTAAATAATTCATAATTACTCGCCTGAAGGCTCGTGACCTTCGGTTCACGATTCATGATTAGTTATTCGGTAGCTGATTTATAAATAATTAATAAATAGTGTTGTTGATTGTGGGATTGGAGTACTAATTTTCAACTTTGAAATATATGGAATTTACGGTGCAGCAGATAGCTGATTATTTGAAGGGGACGGTGGAAGGAGATGGAGCATTGAAGGTGTCGGAGTTGTCGAAGATAGAGGAAGGTCGCCCTGGAACATTGACATTCTTGTCGAATCCTAAATATACACAATACATATATACCACACAAGCGTCGGCATGTTTGGTGAATAAGGATTTTGTGGCAGAGCAATCATTGACGACTACGTTGATACGAGTAGATAATGCGTATGAATGTTTGGCTAAATTGCTCACTTTGGTTGATAGTTTTAAGCCTAAAAAGCAGGGAATAAGTGCAAAATCAGATATTCATGAAACAGCTAAGTTGGGAGAGAATGTTTATGTAGGAGCGTTTGTGGTGATTGGGGCTAATGTGGTGATAGGCAATAATGTGAAGATTTATGCAAATACGGTTATAGATGACAATGTAGTGGTGGGAGATGATAGTGTGATATATGCAGGAGTGAAGATTTATGAAGGATGTCGCATTGGAAAGCGTTGTGTGTTGCATGCAGGAGTAGTGGTTGGTAGTGATGGATTCGGTCATGCGCCAGATGCAGAGGGTCATTATCATAAAATACCGCAAATAGGGAATGTAGTGATAGAGGATGATGTGGAGTTGGGTGCGAATACTACGGTGGATAGAGCAACGATGGGTTCGACAATAATTCGCAGAGGAGTGAAGATAGACAATCTTGTGCAAGTGGCTCATAATGTGGAAATAGGAGAAGATACGGTGATTGCTGCACAATCGGGAATTGCAGGTTCGACCAAGATAGGTAAACATTGTATGTTTGGAGGGCAAGTAGGCGTTGCAGGACATATAACGATTGCAGACGGTTCGATTTTCGGTGGAAAATCGGGGGTAACAAGCACAATTAAAGAGCCAAATAAGGTGTGGCAAGGCTATCCAGTGATGCCAATTATGGGATTCAGAAAATTGAATGTATTGCAAAAGCAATTGCCAGATTTGGCGCACAAAATTTATGATTTAGAAAAGAAAATTAAATAGAAATATAGACACTAGATTATAGACACAAGATGTTAGATAGAAAAAGTCTTGTTGTTGAAATCTGAAAAAATCTAATTATATGGCAAAACAAATGACATTGAAAGCACCTTTTACTCTTGAGGGCAAAGGGTTGCATACAGGATTGAATGTGGTATTGACAGTGAAACCAGCGGCTGAGAATACAGGTCGAGTGGTGCGTCGAGTTGATTTAGAAACAGATAATGAAATTCCAGCATTGGCTGAAAATGTAATAGCAACAGAACGTGGAACAGTATTGGCAAAAGGAGATGTGAAGGTTAGCACAATAGAACACTGTATGGCAGCGTTGTATGCAGTAGGTGTAGATAACTGTGAGATTGAGGTGAATGCGCCAGAATTTCCTATTCTCGATGGAAGTGCAAAACCATTTATTGAAGCTATAAATAGTGTAGGAGTAGAAGAACAATCGGCAGAGAAAGAGTACTATGAAGTAACATCGAAAAAAGTATTTACATCGGAAGATGGTAAATCGTCGATTACTATATTGCCAGACACAGAATTTTCGGTACAAGCAATGGTAAGTTATGACTCATGTGTGTTGGGTAACCAATATGCAATACTTGATTCGATGAAAGATTTCGAAGCAGAAGTGGCAGGATGTCGTACGTTTGTGTTTGTTCGCGAGATAGCACAATTGGTAGAGGTCGGGTTGATTAAAGGAGGCGATTTGAATAACGCATTGGTGATTTATGACCAAGAAGCAGAACAAGAGCAATTGAACAAAATAGCATCACTTTTGGGTCAAGAAGCACCACAAGTGTCGGAATTGGGGTATTTGAATGGACCATTGCAATTTGATAATGAGCCAGCACGTCATAAATTGCTTGACGTGATAGGCGATTTGGCATTGATTGGACGTCCGATAAAAGGTCGTGTAATAGCAGTATGTCCAGGACATGGAGTGAATACAGCATTTGCAAAACAAATTCGCAAAGAGATACGCAAGCAAGAGGTGTTTGCACCAGTGATTGCAATTGATGCAAAACCAGTGCTTGATATTAACCAAATCAAAGAATTGTTGCCACACCGTTATCCATTCCTTTTAGTTGACAAAGTGATGGAAGTGGGTGATAATCATATAGTAGCAATAAAGAATGCGACATTCAACGAAATGCATTTTATTGGTCATTTCCCAGATGAACCAGTTATGCCAGGTGTGTTGCATGTAGAGGCAATGGCGCAATGTGCGGGTATTCTTGTGTTGTCGCAAGTAGAAGACCCTAAAGCATATTCGACGTACTTCTTGAAAATTGACGGTGTGAAATTCCGTAACAAAGTAGTGCCAGGTGACACAATCGTAATGAAAGTGATGTTGACATCGCCTATACGTCGTGGTTTAGCAACAATCAAAGGTTATTGCTTTGTGAATGGTAAGATTACGACAGAGGCAGAGATGACTGCTCAAATAGTTAAGAATAAATAATAATTAGTGATGATAATCTCATTGCTTGATATTTTAGATTAAATATGAAACAACCATTAGCATATATTCACCCAGAGGCAAAAATTGCAGATAATGTGGTGATTGAACCATTTGTTACTATTGATAAAAATGTGGTGATAGGTGCAGGTTCGCGTATTCGTAGTAATGCAGTGATACTTTCAGGAACACGTATTGGCGAGAACTGTACGGTTTTTCCCGGAGCAGTGATAGGAGCAGAACCTCAAGATTTGAAATTCAAAGGAGAGGATTCGCTTGTTATAATTGGAAATAATACAACAATCAGAGAATGTGCGACAGTGCATAGAGGAACAGCATCTCGTGGAAAAACGATTATTGGAGATAATTGTTTGATTATGGCATATTGCCATGTGGCGCACGATTGTATTTTAGGTAATAACATTATTATGAGCAACTCGACACAGTTGGCAGGTGAGGTGGAAGTGGCTGATTTTGCAGTGATAGGTGGTGGTACGCTTGTGCATCAATTCACGCATATTGGTAAACATACGATGATTCAAGGAGGTTCGAAGGTGACGAAAGATATTCCGCCATTTGTGACTGTAGGTAGAGAGCCTATTACGTATGCAGGTATTAACTCTATTGGGTTGCGACGTCGTGGATATACTAATGAACAGATAAACAATGTTCAAGATATATACCGATTGATATATAATTCAGGGTTGAATACATCTGACGCAATAGCAAAAATAGAATCGGAGTTTTCAGCAACAGCAGAGCGTGATGAAATATTGCTTTTTGTGCGTAATTCGGCACGAGGAATTATAAAATAAAGTAACAAGATTTAGAAAGAGACGCAATATTTTGCGTCTCTTTTGTTTTTATGTGAAAAATATGTTTTATAACATGTTTTTGTTTGGTTAGTGTATTTAGTACATTTAGTATTAAAGTTTCTGATTTACAGAGATAATAGCTATTTTATGGTGTAAAATGTAGATATTTCTTATTTGAAAATATTTGCCAAAATGTTTGTATATCTAAAAATCTTTATGTAACTTTGCATTTCCAATCTTAATAAGGCAAATTTGCAAGGTAAAGGAGCTTGAAATCTTTTGTCTTGTGTTTTGTATCTAATAACTAAAGAGTATGAAACCTAATTATATATTTGAAACAAGTTGGGAAGTTTGCAACAAAATAGGTGGGATTTACGCTGTTTTGTCAACTCGTGCGCAGTCGATGGTTGAGTTTGTGGGTGAGAACAATGTAGTTTTTGTAGGACCTGATGTTTGGAAAAAGCAAGAATCAATCTATTTTGAGCCAACACAAGAGTTGGATGGCTTTGCTGAGTATGTGGTGGAGCGATTTGGTCTTAAAGTGCGAGTAGGACGTTGGACAGTGCCAGGTCGTCCGTTGGCGATTCTTGTGGATTTTACTCCGCTATATGCGCAAAAAGATGAAATATATGGTTTGATGTGGGAAACGGCTAAGGTAGATTCGTTGCACGCATACGGAGATTATGACGAATCAAGTATGTTTGGTTATGCTTCGGGTATGGTGATGCATGCGTTTTATGACTACTATAAGCTAGAGGACCAAAAGGTTGTAGCTCATTTTAATGAGTGGATGACAGGCTTTGGCCTTTGCTATTTGAAGCATTTCGAACCACGAATTGCAACATTGTTTACAACACATGCAACAACCGTAGGGCGTTCGATAGCAGGTAATGGAAAACCCTTATATGACTATATGCCAGGATATTTTGGTGACCAAATGGCGCAAGAATTGAATGTGGAAAGTAAGCACTCGATTGAGAAACGTGCAGCGCATTTGGCTGATTGTTTCACAACAGTGAGTGAAATTACAGATGATGAGTGTGGTCAATTATTAGAAATACGTTCGGCAGAGGTTACTCCTAATGGTTTTGAACTTGATTTCGTGCCAAAAGGTAAGGCATTGACAGAGTTGGCTAAACGTTCGCGTGCAAAATTGCTTGAAGTAGCTTCGGAATTGCTTGGTTATCCAGTTTCAAATGATGCAAAATTGTGTGCTATATCGGGTCGTTATGAGTATAAAAATAAGGGTATAGACCTATATATAAATGCGTTGAATAAGTTGAATCACAATGGTAGCGGACAACTTGTGGCGTTTATTCTCGTGCCAGGTTGGCAACAAGGAGTAAAAGATTTGTCGCAACCAGGAGATTGTTATACTACGCATCAACTCGTAGAGCCTTGGAATGATCCTGTGTCGAATGCTTTCCGTTTCTATGGATTTAATAATTCGATAGATAGTCGTGTGAAAGTGATATTTGTGCCAGCTTATTTGATGGGCGATGATGGCATATTTAATATGTCGTATTACGATTTATTGGCAGGTTTTGATTTCACAGTATTCCCTTCGTATTATGAGCCATG
>JAFYMM010000025.1 GCA_017550055.1 Paludibacteraceae bacterium | reverse complement strand
CTATAGCGCGCCTTGCGAAGCAACAGCGCATCTAAAAAGAGAGGAATAAAATCTGAGATATCTGTGTAATCTATGGGAGTAATAAATGACTGTTGACTGTTGACTTTACAAAAACATATGTTCAATAAATATTTTTAGACCAATACCTATAAGAATGATACCTCCAATAGCTTCTACATTGAGTTTAATGCGTTTACCAAACGTCACACCGAGCACACACCCAACAAGTGTAAACAAAAAGCTCACAATGGCAATAATACCTGATGCTGAAAACATTAAATTTCCTAATGGCACAAAAATAAGCCCTGTTGCAAGTGCATCAATACTCGTAGCCACTGCCAATATCGTTACCATACGAAGCGAACCATAAGGCGATTTTGCATCACACATATCCTCTTCCTCGTCGTCCCCCTTCAAACTCTCATATATCATCTTACCACCAAGATAACCCAATATACCTAGCGCAAGCCAATGGTCAACAACACAAATATACTTGGCAAATCCAATACCTGCTCCCCACCCAATAAGAGGCATACCGCCCTGAAATAACCCAAAAAACAATGCCATACGCACTATTTTAGGCCAATTATATCTGCCATAGCAAATACTACTCGCAATAGACACAGCAAAACAATCCATCGCAAGCCCAATGGCAATCAATATAATTTCCAATAAACTCATCTTATATGAAATTTTTGAAAATGACAGAACACAAAAGAACAAAATATTATATCATCATGTTCTTTTGTCTTCTAAAAAAAACATCTACTCATGCCTTCATGTCTAAAGAAGACTTATAAAAAAAAGACTTATAGATTCTTAAATGTATTTTCGTAATCCGCAGCAGCCTTACAAAGTTCTTTATACCAATCTTCACCAAACTTGCGGATAAGTGGCTCTTTAAGAAAACGATATACTGGCAATTTAAGTTTACTACCCAATTTCTCAGCACAATTACATACTTGCCAACGATGATAGTTAACAGCCGTAAAATCGCTATATTGAGTCAATCTCACTGGATAGAGATGACACGAAATTGGTTTGTAAAACGAAGATTTACCTTCACGATAGGCTTTTTCAAGCGCACATTTACAACATCCATCCTCTGGGTCGGTATATGTAAACACACATTCACGCCCATTTACAATAGACGTAACAAGGTCGCCATCCTCATCGCGATAAGCCACACCTTGCTTGTTTATCACCTCTTTGCAAGCATCTGAAAGTTCATCCCACACTATCGGCAAAGCCTTTTCAAGCTCAGCTAATTCACTCTCTTCCAACGGAGCTCCTGCATCACCCTCGATGCAACACTCGCCCTTACAAACACCTAAATCGCAACAAAATTGTTGTTCAAACAATTCGAAACTAACAACTGTATTTCCTATTTCAACCATAATTTTATAGACTTTTAATAGCGAGTAGCAAGTAACAAAAAAAGAATACACTACAACGCATATTCATGGATAGTATTAAACTGCAAAATTACAAAAAAATTACGAATATTTGATATAAGCAAGAACAAAAATCTTTAACGAAAAGAAAAATTATGAATTATGAATTGTGAATTATGAATTATTTTGTATCTTTGCAGTTAAATTAGAAGAATTATGCACGAACTACAATTATCATTGAGTCCCAAAGAAGCTGCAATACCCGAAATACTAAAAGGCATTGTTGCTAAAAAATTGAATATCAAAGATTCCTCAATAAATCACATACAAGTAGTCAAAAAATCTATTGACTCACGAGGCAAATTCCCTATCGTACTACTCAAAGTGCGCGCTTTTGTTGGCGACAAACCAAACTATCAATACGAAAACGTATTCAAATACGAAAACGTATCCAACCAACGCGAAGTAATAGTCGTAGGATCGGGTCCTGCTGGATTATTTGCAGCTCTACGCCTCATCGAGTGTGGACTCAAACCTATTGTATTAGAGCGTGGTAAAGAGGTATTGGACCGCAAAAAAGACATTGCGCAACTCAATCGCAATGTTGCTCTCAATGTCGAAAGCAACTATTGTTTTGGCGAAGGCGGTGCAGGTACATTCTCTGATGGCAAACTCTATACTCGCTCAAAAAAACGTGGTAATACACAACGTATATTCGAGATATTCCACTACCACGGTGCTCAAGACGAAATTCTCTACGAAGCTCATCCTCATATTGGTACAGACCGATTGCCACAAGTAATCAAAAACATCCGACAACGCATCATTGACTGTGGTGGCGAAATTCACTTTAATAGTTGCGTAAACGAATTTATCGTAGAATTCGACCATATAAAAGGCGTGCGTTGCGCTAATGGCAATACCTATATGGCTGATAATATAATATTAGCCACAGGTCACTCGGCTCGCGACATATACCACCTACTCCATCGCCAAGGCATCCGCATCGAGGCAAAAGGCTTCGCAATGGGCGTACGTGCCGAGCACCCTCAAGCCCTCATCGACAGCATCCAATACCACTGCCGCGAACGCAATCAGTATCTCCCTGCTGCATCTTACGGACTTGTTAATCAAATAGATGGTCGTGGTGTATATTCTTTCTGTATGTGTCCTGGTGGACATATAGTGCCATCTGCAACCGAAGAAAAACAAATAGTCGTAAATGGCATGAGCGCATCGCACCGCAACTCTCCATTTGCTAATTCGGGCATTGTTGTCGAACTTCGTCCCGAAGATCTCACCGAATATGCTCAATACGGCGAACTCTGTGGACTTCGATTCCAAGAAGACCTCGAACGACTTGCATTCAACAACAACGGAGGTGGACTACAAACTGCTCCTGCGCAACGTCTTGCCGACTTTGTCAAAGGTAAACTATCCAACAGCCTACCCGATTGTTCTTACCTCCCTGGCATCATATCATCTCCACTACACTTTTGGCTACCAGAGCGCATAGGCAAACGCCTACAAGAAGGTTTCAAAGCCTTCGACCGCAAAATGCACGGCTATCTAACCAATGAAGCCGTAGTTGTAGGTGTCGAAAGTCGCTCATCATCACCTATTCGCATACCACGCAACACAGATACATACGAGCACCCACAAATCAGCGGACTCTATCCTGCAGGCGAAGGCTCAGGCTATGCTGGTGGTATCACCTCAAGCGCAATGGATGGCGAAAACTGTGCCGAAGCAATTGCAAGAAAATTAGGCGTTCTATAAATCCCTCGCAACTCTTGTCTTCATGTCTAAAAATAATGTTCAATAAGCTACTAAAATACATAAAATCAGTACTCATTGACCCTCATTGCTTAGCTTGTGGCGCAGCATTGGAGATAGATGAAAAGGTTGTTTGCAACCAATGCAAAAACACCACTATCGCCGATTTATTCTCATCTCCAATGCTTAAATACAAAGGCAACATCGTGGAACAACGACTAATGGGACTTGCCCTATTCGAAACCGCAGCATCTTTAATGCCATTCGAAGAAAACACACTCAGCCAACAACTCATTCACGACCTTAAATACAATAATTATCAAGCTATTGGCTCTCTACTGGGCGAAGCTATTGCTACTCAAATTAAACAAAATAATAGATATCCGCAAATAGACTACATAGTTCCACTACCTCTACATCCCAAACGTATTGCACAAAGAGGATATAACCAATCAGAATTAATTGCAGCAGAAGTAGCTCGACAATTAAATATACCATTAGAAATAACAAATCTTTATCGTAAAAGAAACAACGAGTCACAGACATTAAAGAGTGCTGAGGAACGAATAAAAAACGTAAAAGACCTTTTTGAATTGCATAATCCTACCCTATTTGAAAACAAAACAATTCTACTAATAGATGATGTGCTAACCACAGGTTCTACTATAATATCTTGCTGTGAAGCATTATATAAATCAAATAACATCAAAATACACATCTACACAGCATCCGTTGCAGATGTAATATAAAGAACATAACCTCCGTAAAAAACATAAGTGAAAAAATATGAAAAAAAATTGGGCTTACAAACTATTAGAACACAATGGTTGGAAAATCAACCTCATCAAAGAACTCCCTAAAAAATGTGTTATATGCGTAGCACCACACACATCCAATTGGGATTTTATATTAGGCATATTAGTCAAATTCGCACTCAATATCAAAGCCAACTTCTTCATAAAAAAAGAATGGTTTTTCTTTCCAATGTGCTACGTCATGCGTGCGCTTGGCGGTATAGCCATACAACGCGACAAAAAGCTCCGTATGACCGATGCCATGGCAGCCGAATTTGCCAACCACGACACACTCTGCATCGCCATCACTCCAGAAGGCACACGCAGTTATAATCCAGATTGGAAAAAAGGTTTCTATTTTATAGCCGAAAAAGCAGGCATTCCAATCGTCTTTGCCGCATTAGATTTCAAGAAAAAAGAGATAAAACTCGGCGAACAATTCATCCCAACAGGCAATATCGAAGCCGATATCGCTCAAATCAAAGCCTATTACAAAGACATCACAGCCAAGTTCCCTGATAAATTCGGCATCTAATACACTGACAAACAACACATACCAAAATAGCGAAAAATTTTTATCAAAAATATTTTGATAATTCAAAAATTTATCGTAACTTTGCACTCGCTTTTGAGAAAGAAAGCAACGATGGTGCCATAGCTCAGTTGGTAGAGCAAAGGACTGAAAATCCTTGTGTCCCCGGTTCGATTCCTGGTGGCACCACACAAAAAGACGCAATCATAATTTGGTTGTGTCTTTTTTGTATTTAGCGTCTGTTCGATATAAAACGCCACATGGCATCTGTGTCATCCGTAGAGCAATTTATTGCGATAAGCAAGAGCAGAAACAAAGTT
>JAFYMM010000165.1 GCA_017550055.1 Paludibacteraceae bacterium | reverse complement strand
TATATAATTTTTGGGGGCTAAAAAATTTTTTGTGAGAAATATACGAATTATATATGCGAAATTTGGAGGTGTGAAAAATAAGCCTTAACTTTGCTATCAAAATTGAAAATAAACAGATTATTAACCTCTTAAATATTGAAAAGCTATGAAAAGATTGTTATTATTAGTGCTATTATGCACAGTTGCAATGTTTGGCTATGCGGAGACTAAGGAGCATAGGCAAGAGAATCCACATGAGGTTCGTTTGGGTATTGCAGATAGTTATTTTGAAGCGTGTCTTGAAAGACCTAATGTTCGTTATTGTGAACCTCCAATGTATGGCGAGGGTCCGTTAAATCATACTGGGCATATTTTTGCTGAATATCAGTATAGAGTGAATGGTTGGTTTAGTGCGGGGGTAAATATCGACTGTTTGTATTCGTGGTATTATCTTTATCCTAGTAAATATTATCTTGATTTTGGGGGAGTCGATTTTGGTAGAGGCTTGTATTCGAACTTGAGATTTTCGGTTATTCCGACTTTGCGATTTACTTATTTTCATAATGAATTGGTAGATTTGTATTCGGCTTTTGGTGTAGGTATTAATTATTCTGATTATAGCGAGGAGACGGATTATTATTCGGCATATCGCACTTTGGGTGCTGCATTTGATGTTTGTGCTTTAGGGGTTTCGGTTGGCAAGAAACATTGGTTTGGAGCATTTGAATTGGGAGGAACGACTGCGTTTGGTTATAGAATAGGTGATGATAAGCCAAGATTGGAGTTGCCAATTCCTTTTGCTCGATTGTTGAGAGTGTCGGTTGGATATAGATTTTGAGATTTATTATTGATAAATAGTGCCATAATCGTTGATTATGGTGCTATTTTGTTTTTTGGGGGGAGTGGAAAAATTTATGTTTGATTTTTTGGGAGAAAATATTGTGAATTTGCAGAAAAATATGTATCTTTGCGAGTTGTAAAAAATGAAACAGAAAATAAAACTTAAATACTAGTATCTTATGACACTTGAAGAATTTAGAAAAGACATTGCGGCAGGTATTCCTGACGTATTGCCACAACCAAAGGCTTATGAGCCAGAGATTAACCATGCTCCTAAGCGTAAAGAGATTTTGACAGCAGAGGAAAAAGAGTTGGCATTGCGTAATGCGTTGCGCTATTTCCCTAAAAAACACCATGCAGAGTTGGCTCCTGAATTTGCTGAGGAGTTGCGTACGTATGGACGTATTTATATGTATCGTTTGCGTCCAGATTATGAAATGAAGGCGCGCAATATCAACGACTATCCAGCACGTTCGAAACAAGCGGCTGCGATTATGTTGATGATTAATAATAACTTGGATTATGCTGTGGCTCAGCACCCACACGAGTTGATTACATACGGTGGTAATGGCGCAGTGTTCCAAAACTGGGCACAATATCGTTTGACAATGAAATATTTGTGCGAGATGACAGATGAGCAAACATTGGTGATGTATTCGGGTCATCCAATGGGATTGTTCCCATCGCACAAAGATGCTCCACGTGTGGTGGTAACAAATGGTATGGTAATCCCTAACTATTCAAAACCAGACCATTGGGAAAAATTCAATGCTCTTGGTGTGAGCCAATATGGTCAGATGACAGCAGGTTCGTATATGTATATCGGTCCACAAGGTATTGTGCATGGTACGACTATCACAGTGTTGAACGCTGCTCGTAAACAAATACAAAAAGGTTTGGCTAAAGAAATTCCTGGTCAAATATTTATTTCTGCTGGTCTTGGTGGTATGTCGGGCGCTCAACCAAAAGCTGGTGTTATCTCTGGTGTAGTGGCAGTGATTGCAGAGGTGAACCCTAAAGCAGTGCATGTTCGTCACTCACAAGGTTGGGTAGATGAAGTTTACACTGACTTGGATAAATTGATTCCTCGTATGCTTGAGGCATCTAAAAACAGAGAGGCTGTTTCGTTGGCATATCAAGGCAACGTGGTTGACTTGTGGGAGCGTTTGGCAGCTGATAATATTAAAGTTAATCTTGGTTCGGACCAAACATCATTGCACAATCCATGGGCAGGTGGTTACTATCCAGTAGGCTATTCATACGAAGAAAGTAACCGCATGATGGCAGAAGAGCCAGAAAAATTCAAAGAAGCAGTACAAGAGTCGCTTCGTCGTCATGCAGCAGCTATCAACAAATTGACTGCTAACGATATGTACTTCTTTGACTATGGTAATGCATTCTTGCTCGAAGCATCGCGTGCAGGCGCAGACGTAATGGGCGAAAATGGTCGTTTCCGTTATCCATCATACGTGCAAGATATTATGGGCCCTATGTTCTTTGACTACGGCTTCGGTCCATTCCGTTGGGTATGTACAAGTTGTGACCCTAAAGACTTGGCTATCACCGACCGCATTGCAACAGAGGTACAAGAAGAAATCCTTCGTACTGCACCAGAAGAGATTCGTGG
>JAFYMM010000164.1 GCA_017550055.1 Paludibacteraceae bacterium | reverse complement strand
GGATTGATAATTGATATACGCAATAATGGTGGTGGTAATCTTACAAATGTGGAGACTCTTGTGGCACGATTTATCACTCAACGCACCCTTGCAGGGTATATTTGCCACAAGACTGGCCCTGGTCATAGTGATTTTTCAGAACCATATCCATTCTATTATCAACCTGCCGAACATGGACGTGTGATGTGGGGCAAAGCAGTGGTGGTACTCACCAATCGTTCGACATTTAGTGCTGCCAATAATTTTGTATCTATAATGAAATACCTCCCAAATGTAAAAATCGTGGGAGCAACGACAGGTGGGGGTAGTGGTATGCCATTGTCGTCAGAAATGCCTAATGGCTGGGGCGTGCGATTCTCGGCATGTTCGATTTTAGATCCACAGGGCAATGTCACAGAATTTGGCATCGCACCATCGCCAGGATGTGAAATCAATCTTGATCCTCAAGCAGCTCTTCAAGGTCACGACACAATGATTGACTTTGCCATCAATCTCTTAAACGAAATGTAAATTTGCTGCATTTTAATTGTGGATTTTCTACTAATTTTTCCCTGTAAAGAAGCATTGCACCTTGCCAATGGCAAGAGTGCCTTCGAGTTTTATTGGAATGCGTTGAGCATCGGTTGATATCCATGCCCACATGTCGTCAGAGGTCTTTTTGTTCCCTTTCTGAGTAAATGTGAACGTAATGTGGTAGCATGTGTGCTTTTTCCCTTCATGTTCAAGAGTTACAGTGCCGAGATATTTGATAGTGAGAAGTTCTTTATATTTCCCCGAAAAGATGTTCAATTTCATCTCCTCACCCTTTTTCATCTTGGCATAATTTAGCGAACGCATATAATAAAACACACTCAACATGTCAACAGTTGCGCCAGAGCCCGAAATGATATGCTCCTTTTTAAATCCAGAGTTGTCTCTAATGTCTCGTTCTACGCGAGTGCAGTAGCCATACACTTTGTTTCCTGTGCGAGAGTATTTGACAATGTCGTGTTTGTAATCATTCCCTTCGTGTGCAATTTTTTCGTAAAACATAGGTAGAAATCCTTGTTTTTTGATACGTCCATTGAGCGTATCGCGCACTGTGTATATAGGGTCGGCCCATGGATCGGTTCGAGCCGTGAGTTTGGTGACATATATGTCATTTTGGTTGGTAATTGTGAGCGATGCTGTACCTGCCTGTTTCTGTATAAGCCCCCACTTATACATCACCTTATAATTTAATCGCTCGTTGGCAAACGTGATGTCGTTTGCGCTTGCCCCAAGCATTATAAATCCCAAAAGTAGTGTGATAAAATATCTCATAATCGTTACAAGTCATTTTCAAGTATTGACTGCAAACTATTGGCGAGGTTTAATCAATAGCAATCTTTACGCAATATTTGCGATGACGTCCCACACCGATGTTTGGCGCATGAGCATCTTCGGGAAAGAATACTATGCATTGTCCAGGGTGTACTGTAATGTGACTTTGAGGTTCGTCGCCAAAATATTCCACATCGGTAGCCTCGTCAT
>JAFYMM010000163.1 GCA_017550055.1 Paludibacteraceae bacterium | reverse complement strand
TTTATAGTATATTTATGGTATATTTATCCTATATTTATAGTATATTTATCCTATGTTGAGGGTTGCTTGAGGTTAGGGAGTTGAGAGTTGAGAGTTGAGAATTGAGAATACTGTGTTAATATGTTTTTTGTACGTTTAGCTAATAGGGGAAGAGGATGATTTATTTTATCATATTATAAGGTGTTGTGTAATTAAAATATTTTTTGTAACTTTGTAGCATGAAAAAGTGTGCACTTCAAATAGTTAGTCTTTGCATGGCGTTGTTTATTGCCTATGTGAGTGGTGGATTGAATATCTACCGCTATTGTTGCGATGCTTGCGAGGAGCATGGACACGATATATTTCAGACTATATCGTGCGAAGAGGTGCATGCAGAGCATCATTGCACAGAGGATGATTGCCACCATGAGCATCATAATCACACTCGTATTATAGAAAATAGAGATGATTTGTGCGCTCATTTGCTGGCAAATTCGGCTCACTGCGATGTGCATCATGTGGAAGCACCTTATTTTTCACAATCTAATCCTTTGAAAGTGAACTTTGTGTCACCATTGATTGCGATACGCCCTATATCAATGCACAATGCACAATGCATAATGCACAATATTGAGTGCAAGATACAAAGTGAGGCTATTCCTTTAGTCCAAATTCTCACAGGACGAGCCATAATTGTGCGAAAATCTGCGTATTTGATTTAGCCAATAATATAATTAGTTGAATTGGACTAATTAGTCAAATTGGATAGATTAGATATTAAGAATAAATCACATAATAATTAATTTTCACCCCTACAAAATATATTATGAAAAAAATAATAATGATTGTATTGTGCGTGATGCATTGTGCATTGTGCATTGACTTGAAAGCTCAAGAGTCGACTGGAGGCACACTTTCGGGTAGCGTGATTGATGAGAACGGCGAACCTGTGATTGGAGCTGAGATATTTTGGTTGAACTCGACTATCGGTGCGGTTACGGATATTGATGGCAATTTTACTATTCCGATGACTGTGGATAGCCACCATTTGGTTTTTAATTATTTGTCGTACAAAGCTGATACAGTAGATATTACTAAGGCTTCGATGCCTCTTGTTGTGCAGATGAGCGAAGATACAAAAGAGTTGCAAGAAGTAACGGTTGCTGCGCGTGGAGCAAGTACGATTGCGAGCCGTGTGAGCGCATTGCAAACTACTAAAATCACTGGCGCAGAGTTGTGTAAAGCGGCTTGTTGCAACTTGTCGGAGTCGTTCGAAACTAATGCTTCGGTCGATGTAGCGTATGCCGACGCTGCTACTGGTGCAAAAACTATCAAATTGCTCGGTTTGTCAGGTACATACGTGCAATTGCTGACCGAAAATACTCCTGGTGTGCGTGGTTTGGCCCAAAACTATGGTATGGAATATATCCCTGGTGCTTGGATGGAGAGCATTCAGGTGTCAAAAGGCACATCATCTGTTATAAATGGTTATGAGGCGACTACAGGTCAAATCAACGTAGAATACTTGAAACCTCAAACTCAAGACCCTATTGCGTTAAACGGCATGGTGAGCACTTCGCTTCGCGCTGAGTTGAACGCTACTGGCGGTTGGGATATCAACGAAAAATGGAGCACTGGCGTGTTGGCTCACTACAAAAATGAGAGTATGGAACACGACACAAATGGCGATGGTTTTATGGATTTGCCTAAAGGCCAACAAGCCAATTTATTGAACCGTTGGTATATGAAAGATGGCAACTATACAGGTCAATACCTCGTGCGTGGCTTGTATGACGAGCGCAATGGCGGTCAGACAATGAAATATATTGACGAAAATGGCATTGCTGACCCATATAAAATTGGCATTCGCACATGGCGTATGGATGCGTTTATGAAACAGGGCTATGTGTTCGATGAGGCAAAGGGTACAAGTATCGGGATTATTGCAAGTGGTTCGTACCACAATCAACACAACGTATATGGTCATCGCGTGTATGATGGCGTGCAAGGCAACTTCTATTTGAATGCGATGTTCCAAACTTATTTCGATGAGACCGACAAGCACAAAATCACTGCAGGTTTGAGCTTGAATTATGATAATTACAACGAAGTAATGACATCGGATAAGGCAGAGTTTATTCTATCATACAATAATAAACCAATGGGAGACGCAACAGATGCACC
>JAFYMM010000162.1 GCA_017550055.1 Paludibacteraceae bacterium | reverse complement strand
TGTATTTGTAGCCAGCAGGGTGAATATCAATTAGGTGGTAAGGGATATTTTTGCCATTGATAGTATATTCGCAGAGGTCTTTGCCTGTGCCGAGGTCCATTCCACGATAGATTTGGCGAGAATCGGCACTAATGATTTCTCCGTTTAGGTGTAGGGCAAGGTGTGTGGCAAGGGTAGTTTTGCCACTTGCGGTTGGACCAAGAATAGTTATTAATGAGGAATGAGGAATGAGGAGTGAGGAATTATTCATGTTTTTTTTGTTTTGTTGTGCAAAGGTATAAAAAAAAGTTGAAATGTGAAAATTGAAATGTGAAAGTTTGGTTGGTGTGATGATTTTTTTTTTGAGGTGAAAAAGTGTTATTGTGTTGCGAATTTGCAAAAATAAATGTAACTTTGCACCTTTAATAAATTAAGATGTTATGATATTATTTGTTTTACCTCCGTTGACTCAGTTGAATACGCCTTATCCGTCGATAACGCATTTGACGGGTTATATGCGTAGTCGTGGTTTTGAGGCTGAACAGATGGATTTGGGGATTGAATTGATAGGTAGGTTGTTTACGCGAAGGGAGTTGGAAAGAGTGTTTGATGTGGTGGAAGATGGGCGGAAATTGAATAAAACGATGCGTATTATTGTGTCGAATCGTAGATTTTATGAGCGTAATATTGAGGCGGTGATGAAATTTTTGTCGGGGCGAGATTTGCAGTTGGCTAATAGATTCGCTGATATTCGTTTTTGGGAAGATATGTATCGTTTGCCAGATGAAGATGAGTTAGAGTGGGCATTTGGTGTTTCGGGGAAAATAGATAGAGCTAAGTATTTGTGTAGTTTGTTTTTGCGTAATGTGGTGGATGTTGTAGCTTTGGTAGATGAGCATTTTCAATTGATACGCTATGCGGAAAAATTGTGTACCTATTTGGCTACATTTGAGCCGATAGAGAAGGAGTTGGAGAAAATGGGTACAAGTTTGTCTCACACCGAAATTTTGTCTTACACGGAACTCTCGGAACTCACGGAAAAAGCCTCGCTACGCTTGGCTTGTGGGAATATTATAACAGAGATGATGTTGGAGTTGTTGGATAAGAAGATGCAAGAGGTGAAGCCAGATTGGGTGGGTTTGTCGGTGCCATTTCCAGGTAATTTGTTGGCAGGATTGCGTTGTGCGAAATATATTAAGGCTAATTATCCGCAAGTGAAGATAGTGATGGGAGGTGGATATGTGAATACGGAATTGCGTCAAATGACTGATACGGGTATATTTAAGTATGTAGATTATATTACATACGATGATGGAGAATTGCCTGTTAGACGATTGGTAGAGGGGGGAGAGTTGTTGAGAACGGCGTATTTGAAAGATGGAAAAGTGGAGTATGCGCAAATGGATGTGCAAGAGAATGAGAAATTTGGAGATTTGCCTGCGCCTACGACCGTGGGATTGAATATGTCGAAATATATTGATTTTGTGGATACTACGAACCCGATGCATAGGTTGTGGAGTGATGGGCGTTGGAACAAAATGATGTTAGCGCATGGGTGCTATTGGGCGAAATGTACGTTTTGCGATACATGTTTGGATTATATTGGTAGGTTTGAGGCGTGCGATGTGAAGATTATAGTTGACAGAATGGAGGCTATGATTGCAGAGACAGGTAATACGGGGTTTCACTTTGTGGATGAGGCTGCGCCACCTGCTTTGTTGAGAAAATTGGCAGAAGAGATATTAGCGCGAGGATTGGTTGTAACCTATTGGACTAATGTGCGTTTTGATAAGACTTATACGGCAGAGTTGTGCTATTTGTTGGCTAAATCGGGGTGTATTGCCGTGTCGGGCGGATTGGAGGTAGCATCGCCACGTGTGTTGAAATTGATAAATAAAGGTGTTACGATAGAGAGTGCGACGGAGTGTATGCGTAATTTGTCGGACAATGGTATTATGGTGCATACATATTTAATGTATGGATTCCCTACGCAGACAGAGAAAGAGTTGTATGACTCGTTGGGCAGAGTGAGAGATTTGTTTGCTGAAGGGTTGATACAGAGTGCTTTTTGGCATAGGTATGCTATGACTTGTCATAGTCCATCGGGAAGGAATCCGGAATCGGTAGGGGCGAGACATGTTGCAGATTACAGATTACAGATTACGGATTGCAGATTTGGGGTTAATTCGTTTGCTAATAATGAAATACCATTTGAGGTTGATAATGAGCCAGATTGGAGTAGATTTGGAGAGGGATTGAATGTGGCAACGTATAATTATATGCGTCAAACGGGGTTTGATGTGCCATTGAAAAAATGGTTTAAGTAAATGGGGAAAGAGGAATGAAAAAGGACTCACTTTGGGGTGAGTCCTTTTTTTATTTATTTTTTTTGAGTTGTTGGATGTGGTGAGCGAGGGCTGCGAAATAGGGAGAAGTGTGT
>JAFYMM010000161.1 GCA_017550055.1 Paludibacteraceae bacterium | reverse complement strand
GCCACGACCTGATGGGAATATGGTGAACAATCGCCAGCGTTTCAAGCCTATTGATACGAGAAAATCAGCCATTTTATCGAGATATGGGTAGTTGCGAGGATTGACGCATGTAACGACGTCGAATGCCAAAGTAGGCTCGGCAATAGCCAATTTTATGGCTTGCACAGCACATTCAAACGACTTAGGGTTGCCTCGCATCCAGTTGTGGTCCTCCTCAAATCCGTCGAGGCTAATGGTCAATGAGCGCAAACCGCTATCCATAAGTGAATTGAAACGCTCGGGAGTCATGAATAGTCCGTTTGACACCATGCCCCAAGGGAAACCTCGGCGGTAGAGTTCGAGTCCGCAATCTTCAAGGTCTTTGCGCATCAATGGCTCGCCACCAGATATGATTATCAATACTTTATTGGGATTGACGTGGGGTGTTATGCTGTCAATTACTTTTAGGAAGTCGCTGAAGGGCATATCTTTTAGCCCTGCAGTTGCGGTGCAATCGCTACCGCAGTGGCGACATTTGAGGTTGCAACGTAGGGTTGACTCCCAAAATAGTTGACGGAGTTCTGGAATTTTAGCTTGATTAGATATATAGCGCGACCAAAGATTTAGCGCAAGTCGTTGTTTTATTGATAGTTTGCTCATGTTTTTTAGTTTTTTTTAGACAGAATGACATAAGGACAAAATTTATTTCTTTACATAATATGCCTCGCTGCACCTGTGGTGCATCTTAGCAGAAAAAAGACAGACCTTCGGCATTTGATTATTCTTCTTGTTTGTTTTGTTCTTTTTCTTCGAGGGTGATGACTAAATCGGTTACTTTGGCGGAGGTGGGAAAATAGCTTGTTGTATCTTTTGTAAATTCAAGAGGTACTATGATTGTGTCGTTTTTGAATTTTCCATTTTCTTCTCTATCTACATCTCGAATGATAAGGGCTACTTCTTTAGGTGGTATAAAGTCTCCATTGCCCCAGAAGCTATCTTCATCTATGCCTTCCCATATAGTGAAATTGCCGAAACTATCACTTCTGTCGCGGTGGTAAATATTAAAATCTTCCCCAATTCCGTTTAATTCGTTAGGAGTTGTTAGTTCAATCTCTATGTTTGGAATAGGTTCTTTTAACTTATTTTCTACTCTACCATTAATTGAGAATTCGGCAAGAGGGAGAGGTGCAGGTGGTGAATATAAGGGGTGTATAGCAGGACCACAAGCTTGTAAGCCCGTAAAGGCGGCGATTATTGCGATAATCTTATTGATTATGCTGAAATAGGTTTTCTTAATCTTTTTCATAGCGGTATAGTTTTATTCGTTATTGTTGTCTTTCTCTTCTTCGAGGGTGATGACTACATTGTCGATATTGGCAATTTGGTTCCAACTGTTGTTTGGGTCTCTTTCGTATTTTGGGGTAATTCGGATGGTGTCAGTTTTATAGTGACCATCTGCGTTTGCGTCTATGTCGTTGGCAATGAGCATGATTTTTTTATCAGGCCAATGATCATAATCGTCTATTTGGAAAGAGCCATCTTTGTCGGTTATGTCTGCCGAGTCATCCCCCAAAAACGATATTCTTATGCCTCTGACGCTTTTACCTAATCTATTTTCAACTCGACCTGAGATATGAAATTCGGCAGTAGGAGTGCCATAGGCAACAGGAATATCGGGAATACTATCATTGTCGTTATTCCCAGGTATAGTGTCATTGGTTGTTGGTATAGTGTCATTTTGTATTGTGTCTTGTGGGGTGTCAGGAAGTTCAGGCGGAGGTGTTCCATACATGGCAACGCACGATTGGAATGAAGCAATGCTAATTAGGGATAAAATAAATGCAATACACTGATTTATACTGCGTAGCAGTTTACGATTTAGCTTTTTCATAATTATATCAATTTAGGGGTTGTTCTTTTTCTCCTTCGAGGGTGATGACTATATCTTTTATAACGGTTGTGCTATGCCAATTATTGTTTGGAACATCCTTGAATTCAGGTGTGATTAGCACAGAATCACGTTTGTATGAGCCATTCTCGGTGGAGTCAATATCTTCGGCAACGAGCCAAATTTCTCGTTCTGGGAATTCTGTGCAATTTATCTCAAATGCTCCATCGGTAGTGGTTGTGTCGGCAGCGGTAGGGTTTTCTTCGAACATATTGTATTCGTAAGCCTCTGCGGTTCTCATATATACTTTTATGCCCTGAATGCCTTTCT
>JAFYMM010000160.1 GCA_017550055.1 Paludibacteraceae bacterium | reverse complement strand
GGTGGAACATTGACAACCGAGCCTTCGAGAAGCTTCAAAAGTCCTTGTTGCACACCTTCGCCACTTACATCGCGAGTGATTGACGGATTGTCGCCTTTACGGGCAATTTTGTCGATTTCATCGATAAATACAATACCACGCTCGGCAGCCTCGACATCATAATCGCATGCTTGCAAGAGGCGTGTGAGGATAGACTCGATGTCTTCGCCTACATAACCAGCTTCGGTCAACACAGTCGCATCGACAATAGTAAAAGGAACATGCAATTTTTTTGCTATTGATTTAGCCAAGAGAGTTTTACCTGTACCAGTGCGACCAACCAATATGATATTAGATTTTTCGATTTCTACATCGTTATTATCTTTTGGTTGCAATATTCGTTTATAGTGGTTATAAACCGCCACTGAAAGATATTTTTTTGCCTCATCTTGTCCAATAACATATTGATCGAGAAACTCTTTAATCTCGCGAGGACGAGGAAGGTCTTCAATGTCAAGATTGAAACCGCCTTTATGTTTTTTATTGTGCTTTACATTATCAGCCACAACGCCATGCGCCAATTCGACACACTCGCTACATATATTACACCCAATGCCTGTGAGCAATAGAGGCACTTCGCTCTGCGAACGCCCACAAAAGCCACAGTGTGGTTCATTTTGATTCTTTTTTGCCATTATATAAAATGTCTATAGTCAATGGAGGGAGGGCGACCATTTAGGTCGAACGGACGCACGAGCCGTGCGTCCCTACCATCGACCATCATCTATTAAAAATTTATTTTTTTTCGCGACGGAGAACTTGGTCAATCATACCATATTCGAGAGCTTCAGCAGAAGTCATCCAATAGTCACGATCAGAGTCTTTCATAATTTTTTCGAAAGATTGTCCTGAATGGTCAGAAATAATTTGATATAACTCATCGCGAAGAAGCATAATTTGTTTGTAATTAATCTCCATGTCAGAAGCTTGACCTTGCATACCGCCCATTGGTTGATGAATCATAACACGTGAATGAGGCAATGCTGAGCGTTTGCCTTTTTCGCCAGCTACGAGCAATACTGCAGCCATTGATGCAGCCATACCTGTACAGATAGTTGAAACATCAGAGCTAATATATTGCATTGTGTCGTAAATACCCAAACCTGCATGAACAGAGCCACCAGGAGAGTTCAAATAAATAGAGATATCTTTGCCTGGATCTGATGTATCGAGGAAGAGAAGTTGCGCTTGAATTACATTAGCCACATAATCATCGATAGGTGTACCAAGGAAGATTATACGGTCCATCATCAAACGAGAGAATACATCCATTTGAGTTACATTAAGTTGACGCTCTTCGAGAATTGAAGGTGAGATATAACTATTAGAAGCCATATATTGCTCCAACGCCAAACTGTTCATACCAAGATGTTTGGTAGCATACTTTTGAAATTCTGATTTTTGCATAATTATATTCTTTTAAATTGTTTATTACTCTTATTTTTGTTTTGATGTAGTTGGCTTCGCCTTAATCTGACTCATTAGTCGTTAACCCCAAAAAATGACGGTTTTCTTGCTTGAAGGTTGCTTGAAGGTATCTGTGACTATCTTGTCAACATAAACTTGATGCTCACACCTACGTTGGTATTCGACATTGGGTATGATGTTGAAATGTATGGTCGGTTGGTTTGGTGGTCGCAGAAGAAACGGAAATTCAACTTAGAACTGAACACATACTCAGCCATAAATTTAACAGTCAGTGTTTTATTGCCCGATGTGGCTTGTGTATCTTCGATAGAATCGAGTTTACGCAATAAAGTAGAGATGTCTTTGAACGAGAAGTCGAGGCGAAGAGTAAGGTCGTTCTTCACTTTCTTAGTTGTCTCTTTGAGTTTGAGCATCATATCGAAGTCCTTCAAAATATAACCAACACCAACAACCCACTCATTGTTAGAGGCTTCGAGCAATTGATTGGAAGCAATATTGAGCGTAAGATTGCGTTGTTGCTTATACTCTAACTTGGCTGTCATCGAATTTTTCATTGCCATATCGACAGAAATGAGCGGATTGAGGTTTTCGGTGATGCTCACACTTGCAATGTCATACGCCGATGATGGCACCGGATTGCCCGACGCTACATCGCGCACAAAGCCAAGACCATCTTCGTTCTCAACATAATTTGAATATGATGAATATGAACCAACATTGTATGTACATTGATATGCATGCTTCAAGGTGATAGACTTGAAGTATTTGTCAACGCCCTTTATTTTGCCCAATCCATCATACGAAACACTCCAGTTAGGCAACATACTCAACAAACTTGGGAAGATATCTAACGTCTGTTTATTGACATCACGATTAGAATATGCCGCCATGAATGCAGGAATCAACACGTCTGCCGAGTTGATATTATAAACACCATTTTCGGCATCGTAACGTTTGCCTGCCAACGATGTTTCTTCCATAAATCCATAGGTTGGATACATTGTTCCATTGTAGCGTTGTTGCAAAATATTAGCTACGACCTCACGGTTGTCCAAGAATTGGTCGAAGGCACGGCTGTGATAGTTGTTTTCGGCATTACCTTTGCCCCAAAATGCAGAACCTAACATGCAGTAGGTCATGCGGAAGGTACCATTGAACGTGGTTGGCATGCCAGCAAACATATACTGAATAGTAGATTGGTCGGTCGTAACACGTTTTGAATTCAACTCTATCTTCAAACCTCCTATTGGCTCAAGCGAGAGTTTGCCATCAAAGTCGGTAGAGAAATTATATGCCGATGGGTTGATTACCGAATCATTCATCACAAGCCAACCATTTTCCATTGCTTTTTCGAGATAACCTTCACGAGGAACGCCAAATGAGAAATCGAGACCAGGAGTCATCACATCATTAGTCATAGTCTGACCAAACAACATACCTCCATAATTGAAACCAGGCAATACCAACGAACTTGACTCCTTATACGACACTTGCAAGCGACGCACTAACATCAAAAATCTCACAGTAAAATCTGCCACTTTCTTCGCAGGTTTCTCGATATTTGGATTGCGAGTCTCCATTGCAATTTTCAGATTTTTGATGCTTACTTTACTGCTAAGTTCAATATTGTTCTTATCAAGAACTTTATATTTCACCTTCACTGGTCTGCCTGATGCATCGGTAAAGATAATATCAAAGTTGTCGCTATTCAAGCGGTGAGCAACTTTAAGACTTACAGAATCAGTTAAATTCACAATTTGAGAGAATTTCTTAGGAGTGAATTTCGATTGACGCTTATTAGACTTACGCGATGAGAACTTCTGATTTATTTGCTTTAAGTATTTCGATTTATTATACAAAGTTTCGAAGTTCATCTGTCCATCAGCTTGCCACATAGCAAGATTCGAAATAGTATTACCCAAAGTAACACCATCGGCATACTCAACACCAGTATTCCAATTATATGTTGCGCTATACTGTCCTTTAGCAGTGATAAAATCCAAACCTGGGAATTTATTAATCGGCACATCCCACGAAGCAGTAAACACTTGTTGATAGTCCAAAGGACGACCGCCATGAGCCAAACTTTGAGCCACAGTATCTCTCCAATTTTCATACTCATCAGGGAAGAAATTCTTATTCACTGGAGAATATTGTGTTTCGTCAAAACGCAAATTTGTCGCTGTTTTCAACGAGAATTTCAACGTTTTAGTCAAATCATATTTAAAGTCAAAATTACGACTCCAAGTAAAATCTTTCGAGAACGACAATAATGAGTTTTTAGAGTCATAATAATCAACATACATAGCCCCAGTCAAATCGCGTAATTGAGTTTCAGAATAACGACGACTCATATTGATATTCAACGCAATGAGAGATGGTTCGTAGTTGATATTAAAGTCTTTAATTATCTTCCATTTCTTCAACTTGTCATTATTCTTGAATGGCTCCCAAGCACGAGGCGATGTTGAGAAATTATAATTAAACTGACCTGTATATGATCTGTTGCTATTACGTTCTACTTCAGGGTCAAGATCTTGTGTTTGCGTATATGCAGCCGATACAGAGAAGTTTGCTGGGTCATAAATCTTCGGAGTCTTACTCTTTATATCAACTTTCATATTTGTGATATTAAAGCTTTCGGTAATATTCTTCGTAGCCGAAAGTACCAACAACGAATCTCTCTCCTCTTTTGAACCTAATGCGTCCAATGCATCCTCAAGCAAAATATCTTCATCGAGTGGATTATATTTAGGCTTACTATTCTCCACACCATAACTATAATACACAGGGACTCTTACATTTGCTTTATCAGGGAAGAAACGACCAAAATCGAACTGAGCAGCAAAGTTAACCAAATAGTAATCATCAAGACGACGCTCTTGCAATGTCTCTTCTATTCCACCAAAACCTGCAGTTTCATAACGTCCGGCTACACTTACAGAACCGACATCCGATAGATTTACAGCCAAATTAGCCAATGCCGCCCAACCACCATCTTCGTCATAATCTGTCAAACGCAACTCATTGACCCATACCTCCACATTTTTCGATGTACGCGATTGGTTACGAACACCTATCAACATGGTTTGTACATCACCTAAATTTGGATTACCCACAACAGTCACTTTGTTTTGTGGTTTTTCGGGGTCATATTCCGAGAATGGTGTTGACATTGTACCATTAGTATTTTTGATACGTTTATTTCTATTGGTTTTCACTGTAGTAAGCAAATCCAATGGGAAATCAATCATATTCTCTTCTGGCCATACTTTTTCACGTTCAGTAATATTATAATGCCCTGCTGGTGTCAACTTTAATGGCACTTCATACTCATAATAGTTTTGCGTATGGTCGCTACCCAAACGTATGAACACAGTCGTTTCATAATCTTGAAGATTTGAAGCATCGCCAATTATCTGCTCAGCATGCACAAACATCTGAATACGACGATACATACGCATATCGTACATAATATTTTTATATACTGCACGGGCATCGCCTGGAGCCAAGTCCAACACTTTCATCAACATCGCTTGTTCGTTTTGCTGAGTTAATTGAGGTTGACTTGGGTCAGTTTGACGACTCACGCCTGGAGGCAATACATAGTTAACAGGCTCTTTATTATCATTTTCCTCAATATTCACCGATGTTACATCTATCGAAGCTACCGATGTAGGAGGATTGTCTATTGTAAATAAATCTTTGTTATATCCACGCCATTCTCCACGCACCAACTCCAATGTACCAAATCTCAAGTGCATATCATCCTTGAAATTGGTCATAAACATACGCATAAATCGTATGCTCTTAAAGTCGCGAATCGAACCAATTCGTTTTTCATAGTCACGCACTGGAATCTTAAACTGATACCAAGTCACTTTGCTCAACTTACCATTTGCCAATGTAACCTCTGTTTCTATCTTATTGACAATGTTATTCTTACCAACTTCCATATCATTCTTACGCAATGACACGCGATATTGGTAATATTTTTCATACTCGTTGAGTGTATTGTCTTGGTTAATATCCTCTGCATTAGGCACTGTTGTGGCAGACGTAGAATATCTCTCATCGCTTAAATCCGAAGCAGGCGAATTGCCCTCTGGCGCATTATATCTCTTATAACGCTCCAATATTGTCAACTCCTCATCGTCATAATCCGAGCCTCTATAATGATGATAATTATCACTTGCAGGGTCGTTCAATGCGGAGAATTTGTCTTTCATCAACTCATCAATAGCCGATTGCGACAACACACCTTTCAAATCCGACACAAATTTTTTGTATGTATCAAATTCAAACTCATCTTCTGTACGCAAACCATTATAACCAACATCCTGATATCCACGAGCATTCAAATCTCCATCAAATGCCAATACTGTAGATTGAATACGAGGCACACGACCCCAAACAGTTCTATCAGTAGCTGTTGTGTCTCCATTTCCTGGCAATCCATTTTCAAAAAACTTCTTACCATCTTTCAATATATCTTCACTAATATCACCCAAGTTGAAATACAAATCACCACCCTCATGCGAACCTACTGTATCATTCACAAATGGGTCCATCATCCAAAATTCAAGATATTCGATATTAGCTGTTTCAAAATCCGAAGTCTCTATCTTACGCATCATACCACCCCATCTTTTCTCTGGATTCAATAATTCTCCAGTCAATGGATTTACATTTAAATCCAAATTATATGGTCCACGCTCTGATGGATAGAAACTTACGTTCAAAACAGGCAAATACGACGATTGTCCCAATATCGCATCGCGATTAGGGAATAACTCTTGTTCTTTAACTTCGCGGGTTAAATGATTGCTTTGTAAGTCTTTATTTCTACGAATATGCTCTGGTGTTTGTGAATTTGAACGATTAAACGCCGTATTGTCAATCGTAAACCAATTGAACAACGCACGATTCATTCCATACTCTGTGTTACTTGTCTTAATTGCCTCTGGGAATAACGCTCCTGATGTAGGGTCTGATGGTGTTGAGGCCAAATGCCAATAATATGGATAGCGCAAGTCTATTGTTGTCTCAGTGCTTTCAAAGTCATCTAAATATGCATAACCAGGATTGTTATCCACTTTTTTATGTCCGGGTATCATGTGCGCAAACTCGGCATTAAACACTACATTCGATGGCGCAGTCGCATTGATTCCGGGTACAGCATCTATTCCTTTGGTCAACCATGCAACATCCCCTCGATAAGCAGCATTCAATCCCCACAAAGTATTTGCTATTGGCTCCGACCCCATCTCTGTCTTAACTACTAACGGCATCTCGCTCAAGTGCATAATAGTACCACCTACAGAAAAATCCTTCGTAAACGCATACTCGGCATGAGCACCCACCAATGTCTTTCTCTGCATGTTGAACATACTCTGGCTCTCCAACTGCACATCAATATTATTGCCCGACGACAAAATTGCCTGATTCAATATCGTCACGGTACCCATTGTATAGTCAACAGTATAATCCACATTTTCAGTCAAAGTTTGACCTCCAGCAGTTACCACAACCGACCCACGAGGCACATTCATCGCATTTAGTCGAATTACACTTCCCGAACTTGCTTGATATTTACCCGACAATCTAAATTTGTTTTTCTCTGTCAACTCCTGAGCCACAATCTTTGTTGAATCATACAATTCTTGGAAGCAATATTTATCCGCAATAGCATCGTTGCCTATCATCTTGCGCAAATGCTCGCCAAACGGCTCAACCACAGGGAATATTACTCTACCCGTAGAAGAATAAACGGTATATCCTTCCACAAAGTCAAACTGACCATCAGGCATAGGCTCATTACGAGAATCCAAACGGTCCAAATTCATCACTTTGACAAGCAACTGATTTTTTATTGCTCCGTCTGGTATATAGTTCACATAAACGCCACTCGAATCGTTCTTATACTGAATGTTCAATTTAAACTTCTCTTGTTGCACTTGGTTGCCTCCAAGGTAATAAATATTCTTCATCATCAAGTCCCACAACGCCGTCTGTGGCGATGTAGCCGTACCTTTCAACAATTTAACAATCAATGCCTTTGGTGCATCTATACCATCAGTCGAAAATTCACCGACTTGATATGTCTTACCATTATAAGTATATTCAAATGCAACAGCCAACACCTCATCATTATTCAATGCTTGACGCAACGAAATGAAACCTAACTGACTATTGAGTGTATATTCCGACGACTCCAATCTACGCGCACTCTCTATCTTCTCATAATCTTGACCACCAAATATGTCATAAGAATTATACGCCACATCTAATACAGAATTACATGACTGAATGTCACGCACACCTTCCAATGCTTTCACCTCATCATACAACGAGTTTGCCGCATTGTCTGGTTGCATTGCACCGTATGTATTCCAATGATTATTATCTACTCTAACACCTTCTGCCAAATCCATAAATGCCACAATATTACGTGCTTGCTCAAAGTTTCCTCGCTTATTTGTCACCCAAACTTCGCATCTCGTAATCGTAACACCCGACATAATATGAGGCAATTTCGACATATTTTGGTCGTATGTATCACGGAAATAATGCGCTAAAAAGAAGTGTTTATTTTCGTCATAATTATCTATCGCCACCTCAAAATCCATCAATTGCGAACCTCCTTTCGAGTTCACATGTTTTGTCTCCGATTGTTGTTGCGATGCCACAGCCGTAACACTCAATTTACCAAATTGCAACTCTGTCTTCAAACCAAAAAGTGCAGAGTTACCTTTTATCAACGATGAATTCAACGGCAAACTAACATTACCCAAATCTATACTCTTAATTATCTCATCCTCTTTGCCTTGATAGTTAAGTTTCAATAACTGCTGGTCAAAATCAAACGTAGCCTCGGTATTATAGTTCATCGTGAATCCAATCTTATCACCCACCGTAGCATTCACACTCAATTGAATATTTTCATCAAAATCAAAGGTCGTAGTCTTACGCAAACGCTCTGCCAACGAATAGTTTTGCACGTTATTATGCTTAATACCAAAGGTCAACTCAGCCGACCCTTGAGTCTTAACTTGTACACCGCCAGGACCAAACAATTTCTCGGCTGGACCCAACGAGAATTTCATGTCCGTGATATTAAATTTATCCTCATAATTCTCTGCGGCTTTCTTATTCTTCTCTGCCCAATACGCCCCCATCTGTTTTTTCAACGACATCTGCTTATACTCATCTGGCGTCAATGTAAACGCCGAAACCAACTCCTCGTCCCCCATCATTGTCCTTACAATATAATTCCCTGTCTCTGGGTCATATTCTATCTTAGTTTCAACATTCGATGGGTCTTTCAAATCCATTGGAGCATCTTCTTGCAACACATCAACAACAGACTGTTGACTGTTGACTGTTGACTGTTGTCCGCCTAACTGTTTTACCCTCGTTGCTGACTCAGGAGCAGGAACGGGATCATACATATAATCCTGATGAGCCTCAACGTTATAATATGGCACCTCATCATCCGTCACAACATCCTGTCCTATAGCCCACAACGGCTCAACTACCCCAAGTACCAACCCAGAGCAAAACGCCAAAACAACTATCTTTTGAAAAAAATTCACGATATACTAATGAACAATTAAAAATTAATAATAAAAAAATCTTTACTCCCTATTCCCTACTCCGTATCTTAAATCATCGCCAATGCGCGTTTAATAATCTTGGCCACAGGCATCACTGCATCCTCTTTCAACAATTTTTCAACCACTTTTACCGATGCTGCACGTTGGAATCCCAATGCCACCAATGCCGCCACAGCCTCTTCCATATTTTCATTTGACCCAGTAGCCAAATTAAGCGTAGGAGCATCCGAACCACCTATTGTTTGCACTTTATCTTTCAAATCCACAATAATTCTTTGCGCCGACTTCAAACCAATACCCTTCACCGACTTGATTGCATTCACATTGCCCGTAGCAATCACCTCTTGCAATTCCATAGCCGTGAAGCTCGACAAAATCATACGCGCGGTAGCCGCCCCCACACCACTCACCGAAATGAGCAATAAGAACAACTCTCGCTCCTCCTTAGTCAAGAATCCATACAACACATGCGCATCCTCACGTATATTTTCATAAACATACAATCTCGTAGCCGACTGCCCTTGCAACTCCTGATACGTCACAAGCGATATATTCAACATATAACCAATGCCATTTGTTTCCAACACACAATACGTCGGAGTCAAATCAGTTATCTCACCTTTGATATATTCAATCATAAAACTTACAATTTAGAATATAATACAACAAACCAAGCAATCAGTAAACCACTAATTACCAGCCATTTGAATTTGTTATAAAATACAATTTACACAATTTACAAATTTAGAAAAAAAAATCCACTTCTCAAAACGAAAAACAATAAATATTTTTGCCCACTCTTCAACGAAAATATAACGCAAAAATACCCCATTTTATTGCTCATAAATATACAACAAAAAACAATCTCGCAACTATTAAATTCCCACCCATACCTCTCCTTACCCTAAACATAGGATAAATATACTATAAATATAGGATAAATATACCATAAATATACCATAAATATAGGATAAAGCAATCTCTACTTATACCAACAAACACCTTTACAACTACGACTGCACACTCACAACTTCAAACCACCCAAAAAAAATAATCCCGTAAGTCGCACAAACTTACGGGATTATTCATATAAACCTATATCGAAAATCAAATTTAATACACCCAACGAACATTATCAATCCAAAACGCATTGCCCGGACATCCATACCATGCAGGATAGCAACCTGCTGTGAGCATCAAAACCACATGCGTAGGTGCTTCATCTTCGTCAGCCCAACCAATCTCTTCAATCTTCACCATTTTACCTTTTGAATTCGCAGCCTTAAAAGCACCATCATTAGGATTTAAATCCATATATGGCTTAAACCACGACTCCTTCGTAATATCACCATAATGAATTTCAAAACGAGCATCATTTTGCCAATTAGGAGTGGTTTTAGAAAAACGATAACGCATAGTACCCACACGTTTAGCATATATCTTGCCATCTTTTTCCCAACGTTTTTGAAGATAGACATAAACCTCAGGTTCATCATGCCCATCAATTTCTTGAACAGAGAAAATCTTAGCCTTTATAAGTTTATGCTCTGGATTTACTTTAGTTTTATAGTCGAGCATCAATGCCTTCGGTTTTTTTGTGAATGGAATGCCCATTTCAATCGCACCATATGGATCACTCGCATCACGCACAGGCTCAATTACTTTACCCAAAAACAACGTACCGGCAATGGCAACTCTAATATCAACAATGCCAAGTGCTCGCACAGTTTCAATACGAGTATCGCAACGCGCACACCAACCATCTCCACGTCGTTCTGGCTGAGTAGTACATGCCGCCTTATCAATACCAGCAGGTGCCGCCCAAGCATTCGAAATACCCCATGGCGTATTTTCAAACGTATAAGCCTTATTACCCTTGATTGTATCCGTAGGTGCTACTACATAAAGAGTTTTTGTCTTACCACCAAGCAATGCACTCTCTTTGACATAACGCACTGCCCACTGCTCCATATCTCCATAAGGAATTAGTTCAATACGTTCTTGCGAAAACGCACAATGTGCCATACACAAAGCACAACTTAATAGCAAAAATAATCTTTTCATTGTCATATCGAATCAATTGTTTTTAGATTTTAAATTTTGTAATAGCTTAAGGTTTTAGGTAATAATTCGATAATAACAAAATCTATAAATAGTTAGTAGTTAGCAGTTTTTATTCTCAATTTTTGCGATAAGCGAAAGCAATAGAATTTATTCTAATTGCCGAGCGAAGCAAAAATCAACAGCGATTAGCTGTTAACTCCCTATCATCTCCATCCCAACCTTGAAGTATCGATTCGGGATAAAAATTAGGTTGAGGGTCGTCCTTGTGGAATGGTTCCCACACTTGAGCAAAGAATGGATTGCCTTTGGCTATTTCATCATAATTCCAAGGAGCAGGCAAACACTCAGGGCACCAATGTCCACCGAGAAGAACAAGCGCAGGCGATGCCTTGAATCTATGACCAAACTGGCATTCCCACTCTAATGGTGTACGCCAATCGCCTTTTGTCATCGACTCGCTCAAGCACTTACCACCACGGAATTCTGCAGCCTGACGCATATCCTCAATAGTCCACTCATCACGCGATTTTGTCTCATCATATCCATGATTGAGAATAATTGCCTCTTCACTCGGATGCGAAAGGTCTTGCTCTGCCCACGGCTTAATAGCCTTATATTTTTCCATCGACCCATAATAAGCCGCAATACGCTGAGTGTCATTATTCTTAATCCACCACTGCGTACCCCATTTTTTCTTGTATGCCATTGGACGCATAGCAAGTTTAAGTATCGGAGCTGGTGCAAGACATGCCAACGAGAAGAACCAAGGAAGCTGACGTTTCATTTGATTGAAATACTCATCAACTGGCACATTGGCACGGAAATGAAGATAATCCTCAAGCACTTGTGAATCAGCATACCATTGTCCATGGAAGTTACGTGTTACAAACCACTCTGGATTGAATATTTTCTCTGGACGAGGACATGATATAGCTTTCAACAGCTTACACTCGAACTCATAGTTCGAAAGTCTATATTCTGGCCCTGAACCAATATTATAAAAACGATTCCAAAAATCAGGTGAAACCCAATCCTCACAAAGATTAGCCATCGCACGACCCGAATCCTCTACAGTTGCCCATTCAAGCACTCCACGCAATGGAACGTGGAACATAATCGGGTCATAATTCTTAAGAATATCTGCATAAAGAATTCCTGACTGACGAAGTGACACCCAATGTTTTATGCCACTTTCAACAAATATACGTTCTGCAATCGTTTTAGAAATTGCATAATGGTCATAAACCGAAATACAAATAGGGTCGCCCGTACGTCCCCAGTGAATAGGCTCGTTTCGGTCAGAGGTTTGCGCAACCGTACCTACATAACAAACACGAATATCATCGGCATTAGGTTGTGCCAACACTGCCTTCACAACATTCTTTGCTGCTGTGATATTAACATTACGAGTACGATTAGGGAAATAGTCGGTTTTAGGTGATACCAATCCTCCTATATGAAGAACATAATCAGCTCCTTCTGTCGCACGTAAAACATCCTCATATTTAGCAAGATTACCCCAAACTATACGAATTTTGTCTTGAATAGGAGCTAAAAGTTTACGATTTTTCTTGCTATCGCGAGCCAAAACCGTAACATCAAATCGGTCCAAACGAGACATAAACTCCTGAACAGTAGCCCATCCCATATGACCTGTAGCCCCAGTAATAAATACTCTTTTCTTCATTATATTTTGTAATATAAAAACGTGCAAAGGTACAAAAAAAAATCCACACAACAAAAATTACAATTTATACTTTGTACTTTATACATTTTTTTGTACCTTTGCAACTATGGAAAAAACTACATACTTATTACGTCTATCGTTAAGTATCACTATATTAACATCATTTTTATTCTCTTGGGCGCAACCAATATCCTACAAATCCCAAGGGTGCACTCTTTTATACCAAAAAATAGACGAAATCAACGTAGAAATAACCAAACAAAATACAACTCTCAAAGAAAAAACCGTCTATATTCCTGCCGAAATTTCATATAACGACACAATATATTTCGTATCAAAAATTGCCGAAAATGCGTTCAGTGGCAACACGTATATCAAAGAAATAATATTCGAACCTAATTGCAACATACAAATCATCGGAGATGGTGCTTTTGCTGGATGTTCTTCTCTGACCGATATTAAATTACCTGCCACCATCACCGAAATAAAACCATACACTTTCGCCCATAGTGGAATAACAACAATTGAAATACACGACCAAATAACCCATATTGGCGAACGAGCTTTCACCAATTGCCCAGAACTAAAATCTGTTATAATGGGTGAGAATGTCGAAATCATAGACAATTATGCTTTCGCTTTATGTCCAAAACTAATATCTTTTACTATTCCCGAAAAAACACAACACCTCGGCTATGAAATATTGCAATCGAGCAACAATCTCGACACTATATACTACAATGCCATCAACTGCAAAACGTCGGGAGCATACTACGACAATCGCATAGAGCGAACAATAGGTGCTTTTGAACACAACAGCAATTTCTCTGAAATCGTCTTCGGCGAACAAGTCGAACACCTTCCCGAATATCTACTCTACAACTGCCATAGCATAGACACAATAGATTTCCCAAAATCGATAAAAACTATCGACCGCTTTGCCCTTCACAACACGAAATGGTACAATAGTATCAAATCCGACATGCTTTATGTGAACAACATACTCTATTCATACAAAGGAAATAACGACTCTATCTTCGCAACTGACTTCAAAGAAAACACAACAACAATCGCAACTAACTGCTTTAAGAACAACTCACAACTTGAATACATAAACTTCCCTTCTAACATTCTCTACATATACAACTCTGCTTTCGAAAACTGCACTAACCTAAAAACCATCAATCTCCCATACGACCTCGAAATATTAGATGATTATGCGTTCAAGAATTGTAAGAACCTAACTAATGTAAAATTCAACAACTTACTCAAACATATTGGTAAATACTGTTTTTGCAATTGCTATTCTTTGCAAAATGCTTCGCTCCCTACTTCCCTAAAATCAATGAAAGAGGGTGTATTCTACAATTGTCAAAGCATTCTCAATGCCAATATCCCCAATTCCATTAAAAACATTCCAGCTGGCACTTTCTCTAAATGCCCAAATCTCGAACGAGTAACCCTACACAACAACATAACTTCAATACAAGAATATGCATTTGCAGGATGTTCTCTCCTCGACTCTATTATAATCCCAGCCAAATGCACCCGTATAGGCAATAGAGCTTTTTCGCATTGCTCCAATCTCTCTCAAATTGACATAAAGTCTCAATTCCTACATATAGAACCATTTGCTTTCTACAAATGTGAAAGTATATACTACATAGACCTAAAAAATGTAAAATATATAGGTAATAAAGCTTTTGCATACTGCACAAACCTAAGCTATCTCACAATTGGAGAAGATTTAATAATTATTGAAGATTATGCTTTCGAATATTGCAAATCTCTATATTCAATAGAATTACCCCAAACAGTAACTCAAATAGGCAAACGTGCTTTTTCTGGATGTTCTTATCTATCAAAGGTAAAAATAGACAATGCAACAACCAACATTGGAGCTTATGCGTTTTCTAATTGCCAGTTATTAACATACATCGACCTTGGAGAGAATATCACAGACATAGGAACCTCTGCTTTTTTCAATTGCCAAAGCCTTATTGAAATAGACCTAAAACACCCTCTTGAAAAAATAGAGGACAAATGCTTTGCTAATTGCGAAAGCTTGAAATCAATTACTCTACCACAAGGTATCGAATCTATCGGAGAAAAAGCATTCGCTGGTTGCAAAAATCTCAGCTCTATATCTATACCAAACACTACAACTATCATAAAAGAACAAGCTTTCTACGAATGTAATAGCCTAACTTCTATAGAAATACCTAACACCGTAGAAGAAATACAACCTAAAGCTTTCGGCAAATGCTATAATCTCACTAATATCATTTATAATGCCGAAAATTGCAAAACCAAAAAACCAATATTTGATTATACAACAAAAACTGCTTCTCTAACAATTGGAAATACTGTACAAAACATAGATGACTATGCCTTCTATGGTATGAATATCGAAAGTATTACCATTCCCACAAGTGTAAATTCAATAGAAAAATTTGCATTTGCTAATTCTACGCCTCTCAAAAACATCAACATACAATCAAATTCCGATATTAAAATCGACAATTCTGCATTTAACAACACAGCTTGGTTTAACTCACAAAACAACAATATTATCTATATTGACAATGTAGCGTTCAAATATATTGGGAATAATAAACCTAAAAGCATAATCATCAAAGAAGGAACTATCGCAATTGCTTCTAATTTTATGGCAAATAATACAGACTTAGAACAAATCGTACTTCCTCAATCTCTATCTGCCATTGGTCCAAATGCTTTTGATGGATGCTCTAATCTAAAAACAATAGTATTCCCTAACTCTCTAAATAGCATATACGAATCTGCTTTTGCCAATTGTTCTTCTCTAAAATATATAAACATACCAACATCAATCTCATTGATAGACAACTCTGCATTCGAAAATTGCACACAAATCGATTCTATCAATCTAAATAATGCTTATTGCTCTATTGGCTCTGCCGCATTTCGCAATTGTAGCAATATGAAAAAAGCCAAACTTGGCAATAATATAACCCAAATTGGCGATATGGCATTTGCCTATTGTTCATCTCTTCAATACATAAACTCTGACAAAAACATTATACTGCCTCCTGAAATAAAGATTATAAACACTGCTACTTTCCATAATTGCACACAATTGAAAGGAAAAATCACAATCCCTAAAAAAGTGGAGTCAATCAAAGAAATGGCTTTCGAAGGTTGTAGTTCTATAAATTCTGTAGAATTATCATCTAATCTACGACATATTGATATGTCCGCTTTCGATAAAAATACCAATTTCACACGCTATCTCGACTCTTCAAATAAAATTTTTAGCACATATAATGGTGTCTTATATTCTAGCGACATGAATATATTACTACATTGCCCACAAGGCTACAACGATACTTATGTCGCACACAATAAAGCTAAAATTGTTGACTCCTATGCATTCAACAAATGCACAAAAATCCAACATGTAATATTATACCATATCGAAGAAATCAAAGACTACGCATTCAATGGTTGCACAAATCTGAAAAGAGTATCTTTAGGCAAAAACTTACAATCCCTAACTCATAAAGCCTTCAACGGTTGCCTAAATCTCGAAGCAATTAGCATAAGGAGTGATAACACTCAATATAAATCTGAAGATGGTATAATATACTCTGCCGATATGACTACTCTCATTTTTTGTCCGAGAGCCAAAAAAGGCAAAGTAAAAATACCGAAATCAGTACAAAATATCGCAGACTATGCTTTCTATGGATGCAATCAAATAACCGAAATTATAACACATAAAAATATTAAAAACATCGAAAAAAACTCTTTTACAGACTGTAATGCTAAAATAAATAAATTGTAAATTATGAAAGAACTAATTTTTGTTACCCACAATGCTCACAAAGCTGATGAAGTAAAAGCTATAATAAACAACACTTTCAAAATAAAAAACCTTTCGGAAATAAATTTTTTCGAAGAAATTCCAGAAACGGGCAATACTTTCAAAGACAATGCACTACAAAAAGCAAAATATCTACACGACAAAATAAAATGTAATTGTTTTGCCGATGACTCTGGCTTATCTGTTGATGCATTAAACGGAGAGCCGGGCGTACTATCTGCTAGATATGCTGGCGAACCATCAAATTCTCAACGCAACACCGAAAAACTTCTAAACGCACTAAAAAACGAAACAAATCGCAAAGCACAATTTATAACTGTCATCGCCGTTATATTAGATGAACAAGTCCATTTCTTCGAAGGCTCAATACAAGGCACTATCACTGAGGCTCCTCAAGGCGATGGTGGATTTGGCTACGACCCTGTATTTATTCCTGATGGATACGACAAAACTTTTGCCGAATTACCTTCTGAAGTTAAAAACAAAATTTCACATCGTGCTATAGCAATGCAAAAATTCAAAGATTTTCTCAATTCAAAATAACTAATTATCATATAATAACCATAATATGAAAAAATTATTTTTCTTTTTTATTTTTACTTTATATACTGTAAATTGTCTATTTTCGCAGTCTGCTATTGGCTCTTGGCGAACTCATATATCTTACACTAATATAAGCCAAATAACACAATCTCAAGATAAAATTTATGGCATCAGCACAGGTGCCCTATTCTCTGTCGATAAAAATGACAATATAGTAGATACTTATTCTAAAATTTCGGGGCTTAATGACAATAATATATGTCTAATCGAATATTCCGATTTCAAAAATATATTATTCATTGCATACAAAAATTCTAATATCGACCTATTGAGCGAAGATGGTACTATTGTAAATATATCAGATATTTACAGAAAAAATATAAATGGAAGTAAACAAATTAACAATGTTTGCTTTCACAATAATTTAGCTTATATTGCATGCGATTTTGGTATCACTATTTTAAATCTAAGTAAAAATGAATTTACTGAAACTTATATTATTGGCAATGAAGGCAACTCTGAAAAAACAATAAAAACCCACATATACAATAACGACTTATATGCCCTTACAGAAAATAACATTCTTATTGGCAATACTTCTAAAAATCTAATCAACTACCAAAATTGGAACAGATTATCTACTCCTGATTCTATCAAAAAAAACATAGATATGCATCTTGTCCAAGATACCATATATCTACTTAAAGAAAACAACATTTTGTATAGATACGCCAATAATTCATGGACAAAATATAAATCTGCAATTAAAAATATATCAATTAGCAATGGTGCTATTATACTTACAGATACTGCTAATCAAATTTCAATGATAAATGATAAAGAAGAAATCTTTATCGCACAAGATGCTATTGATGCATTACTTGATAACAACAAAAATATTATATGGTTCTTCTCAAATTATGTTTTAATATCAAAAAATCTAAAAACTGAGGAGTATAATTATTTTGTACCTAATGGTCCAGAATCAAACACTTCTTGGCGTTTAAAATATTCTGACGGTCGCATATTCAGTGTTCCGGGTGGCAGATGGGCTACTAACTACTATACCCCTGCATCTCTTTCTATATATGAAAATAACTCTTGGAAAAAATACGATACCTACTATTTTGTATCTCGAACAAAAATCGAAAGCTCAACATACGACCTTAACACTAGCTACGACCTTGTCGATATAGCTATTAACCCTAACGATAATACTAACTTTTGGATTGCTAGTTATGGACTTGGCCTATATGAATTCAGAAATGATGAATTCTACAAATTCCACCATAGCAACAATAGCGGATTAGTTTCTATATTCGAAGACCGAACAGAAAAAGAAAAATACAATTATACCCGTGTAGATGGTATAACATACGATGAAAAAGGCAATTTATGGATGCTAAATAATGCTGGTAATCTGATAAAATATATCGACCCAAACGGCGTATATCATGAAATACCTAATAACATTATTGTATCACACAACGATTTAACGCCTCAAGACATTATAATATCTAACAAAAATCCTAATCAAAAAATATTCTTAATGCCTCGCTACAGAGACACCAACAATTCAATTTTTTACACTCTCGATGATAATGGCACTTTGGATTATACAGGAGATGACAAAACTGCGGCTTTCACAAAAGTATTCGACCAAGATAATAAAGAATTACGATTCGATGCTAACCCACTGCTCCGCTCTATCGCACAAGACAAAAATGGAGTTATCTGGGTTGGAACAACAAAAGGTGTATTCCTAATCAATGACCCTTCAAAAATGTTCGACAGCAACTTCCGTGTTTATCGCATCAAAATTCCACGCAACGACGGAACTGGTCTTGCCGACTATCTTCTTGACACTGAAGAGATAAAAGCCATTGCCGTAGATGGTGCCAATCGCAAGTGGATAGGTACAGCCTCTTCAGGAATATATCTTGTATCTGAAAATGGTCTCGAAACTATCCACCATTTCACAACCGAAAATAGTCCTTTATTGTCTAATGCTATCCAATCTATTGCTATTAATGAAAAAACAGGAGAGGTTTTCATCGGAACAGGAAATGGTCTTATATCATATCAATCCGACGCTATCGAAGGTGGCAATATTTTCGAAAATGTACGTGCCTACCCTAATCCTGTTCGCCCTGAATATACTGGACTGGTAACTATAACTGGATTAATTGCTGATACTCAAATCAGAATAACCGATATAAATGGAAATCTCATATACGAAACACTCTCTAATGGTGGTGTTGCCACATGGGATAGATGCAACTTTTCGGGCAACAAGGTCGCAAGTGGCGTGTACTTTGCTCATTGCACCTCTGCCGATGGAAAACAAAAACATATAGCAAAAATACTTATTATAAAATAATTTTTGTACCTTTGCATTTCATAAATAAAGCAAACAAATACATTAAAAACAATATGAAAAAAATCTTTATCTCTCTTATCTGCGCATTGTGTGTTATGCAGTGTGCATTTGCTAATTCTGTTTCGGAACAATATCTCCGTGATTTCACTTCTGGTGCTTTCCGCCCTCAAACTATGGCGGCTCTCTACTCTATGAATGATGGCACTAGCTACACTATGCTATCCGAAGATGGCACTAAAATCATCAAATACGACTATCTATCAGGAAAAGCTATCGAAACAATTTTCGATGTTGCTACTGCTCAAAACTGCAACTTAAAGAATATTTCTGACTACGTATTCGACTCTCAAGAGAAACGCATCCTTATTCTCACCGACAAAACTCCTATCTACCGCCACTCGTTCTCTACTACATACTATGTCTATAACATTGCGCGCAACGAGTTAGAGCCTCTCAGCCAAAACCCTGGCCTACAAAATTTGGCTCAATTCTCGCCTGATGGTCGCATGATTGCTTTTGCTCGTGGCAATAATCTCTTCATCAAAAAACTCGATTTCAACACTGAAATACAAATCACTAAAGATGGCGAGTTCAACAAAGTCATCAATGGTACTGCCGACTGGGTCTATGAAGAAGAGTTCGGTCGCACTCGCTATTTCGAATGGAGTCCTGACAGCAAACTTCTTGCCTGGGTACGTTTCGACGAAAGCGAAATCAAACAGTTCTCATTCGATGTTTACGACCACCCTTACGACAAAGCCTACACATATAAATATCCAAAGGCTGGCGAAACCAACTCTACCGTATCTATTCATGTTTACGACATCGCAAATCGCACTACTAAACAGATGGATTGTGGCACAGGCAACAACATCTATTTCCCTATCATCCAATGGACTAACGACAACGAATCGCTTGCCGTTGTGCGCCTCAATCGCAATCAAACAACTCTCGACCTCTTGAGCGTAAACCCTCGCTCTGGCGTTGCTCGCACATTGCTCTCTGAGTCCGACAAGGTCTATATCGACTACACCAACTACACTCACCTCAAATTCAATAGCGACAATTCGTTCATTGCTATGAGCGAACGTGATGGCTGGCGTCATATCTACCACTATGGTGCTAATGGCAATCTTATCCGCCAAATCACCAAAGGCGAATGGGATGTTACTGCTTACTATGGCTACGACGAAAATAGCAAAACAGCCTATTTCCAAGCTGCTAAAGAACACCCATCGCAACGCCACATCTACAAAGCTGACAAAAAAGGCAATATAACTAACCTCGACCCTCGTCCTGGCACACATTCTGCATCGTTCTCTAAGGGAATGAAATATATCGTAGCGCAATTCCACAATACAACTACGGCTAACACATTCACCCTCCGCGACACTAAGGGCAAGGCTCTACGCACTATCATCGACAACAAAGAGTTGCAAGCTAAATTCGATGCCTACCAACTACCTACTAAAGAGTTTATCAATTTCGATGCTGTCAATGGCACAAATCTCTATGGCTGGATTATCAAACCTGCCAATTTCGATGCCAACAAAGAGTATCCTCTCGTTATGGTTCAATATTCTGGTCCCGACAGTCAAGAGGCTCTCGACCGCTTCAAACCTGATTGGGAATACTATCTCGTTCAAGAGGGCTACATCGTTGCTTGCGTTGATAGCCGTGGCACAGGTGCTCGTGGTCGCGAATTCCGCACTTGCACTTATTGGAATCTTGGCAAATATGAAACTGAAGACCAAGTTGCTGCTGCCCAATATTTCGGCAAACAATCTTATATCGACGAAGACAGAATTGCCATCTGGGGATGGTCTTTCGGTGGATTCATGGCTCTCAACTGCCTCACTTATGGCAACGAAACCTTCAAAGCAGGTATCTCTATTGCGCCTGTAACTGATTGGCGTCTATACAACACTGCCTACACCGAACGCTTCATGTCAACTCCACAAGAGAACGACCATGGCTATGAGAAATCTGACCTAATCGAAAATGCTCACCTCCTCAAAGGCAAACTACTCCTTTGTCATGGCACTGCCGACGACAACGTACATTTCCAACACGCTATGCTCTATTGCGATGCTCTTGTCGAAGCTGGCATCCAATTCGAAATGCAAATCTATCCTAACAAAAACCATAGTATCCTCGGTGCTAAAACACGCTACCACCTCTACACTCGCTTCAACACTTTCTTGAAAAACAATTTATAATCCAATAAAGTAAAAACAAACGGGCGAAACGAGTAGCCTCACCGCTACTCGCTGCCTCACTACCAGTTACTAAAAAAATGAAAAACAAAAACACATTGCCTATCATCATGATGATTGCACTCTTCTTCATGATTGCATTCGTCACTGGACTACAAAATCCATTTGGTGTGATTGTTAAGTCGCAATTCAACGCATCGAATCTCATGTCGCAGTTGGGCAATTTTGCCAATTTCATTGCCTACGCTTGCATGGGTGTCCCTGCAGGATTGATACTCAAACGCCGTGGCTACAAAATCACCTCACTCATTGCTGTCATGGTCGGACTCATTGGCGTTGCCATCATGTTCCTCGCTGGGTTTATGGATTCTGCCATCTATGGCACATACCTCTGCGGTGCGTTCATCTCTGGCTTCTCTATGTGTATCCTCAACACCGTGTGCAACCCTATGCTCAACACTCTCGCTGGTGGTGGCAAAAAGGGCAATCAGCTCATCCAAATCGGTGGCGTATTTGGCTCTACAGGCGCAACTTTGGCTCCCGTTCTTGTTGGTATGCTCATGGGCAATGCTGCCAATCGCACCATCCAAGACGCCAGCCCTGCCCTATGGCTCGCAATCACAATATTCTCGTTGGCGTTCTGCGTGTTGTTCTTCATGGATATTCCTGAACCGCACCTCAACCAAACCGACAAAAAACAAGAGAAAAAAGAACAATCGGTCTTTTCGTTCCGCCACTTCAATCTCGGCATCATCGCAATATTCATCTATGTCGGTGTCGAAGTTGGCATTCCTAACATAGCCAATCTCTATATGACAACCGACCTCGGAATGGACACAGCCGTAGCTGGCACTATCGTTGGCACATATTGGTTCCTTATGCTCATTGGCCGATTCGTTGGAGCTGCCATCGGTGGTCATGTATCGAGCCGTGCTATGCTCACAACCACCACTTCCGTTGCTGCCATATTGGTACTTTTGGCTATATTCATGCCTCAATTCATGGTCAATATGCCTGTTTTCAAGTCTGACATATCGTTCGGTTTTGCCGAAGTACCTGTCAACATCTTGCTCCTCATCCTCTGTGGTCTATGCACATCTGTCATGTGGGGTGCGATATTCAATCTTGCGGTCGAAGGTCTTGGCAATCACACCACAACCGCATCTGGCATCTTCATGACTATGGTATGCGGTGGAGGCGTATTACCTCTCATTCAAGGCCTCGTTGCCGACAATTTCGGCTTCGTCAATAGCTATTTCGTTGTCTTCTTAGGCATCATCTACATGCTATTCTACGCCATCTATGGTAGCAAATTGAAAGTTGAGAATTGAGAGTTGAAAATTACACTAATAACTATTCACTAATAACTACACACTAATAACTATGAGCAAACCCTATGTAATTGGCATCGACCTTGGAGGACAAACAGCCAAATTTGGCGTTGTCGATGCACGTGGCAATGTACTTAAACAAACTGCTATTCGCAGCAACACACAAAATAATCCAGAAGAGTTTATCAACGACCTTGCCGAAGGCATCAAAAAACTCATCGAAAACGAATATTCTATCGAAGATTTCCGTGGCATCGGCGTAGGCGCACCTAATGGCAACTACTACACTGGTTGCATCGAGAGTGCAGCCAATCTCACATGGGCTAAAAATCAAGTCGTTCACTTTGCCGATATGCTCAAAGAACGAGTTGGCATCCCTGTGGCTCTCACCAACGATGCCAATGCTGCTGCCGTAGGCGAAATGACATACGGTGCTGCGCGAGGCATGAAAAACTTCATCATGATTACTCTCGGCACAGGCGTAGGCTCTGGCATTGTCATCAATGGCGATGTTGTCTATGGTCACGACGGCTTTGCTGGCGAACTTGGCCACACTTGTGCCGTGCGCAACAATGGTCGCATCTGTGGTTGTGGCAAGACTGGCTGTCTCGAAACCTATGCTTCGGCTATGGGCGTGGCACGCACTGCTCGCGAAATCATCGAACTCACCGACCGCAAAACTCTCCTTCGCAATATCCCAGCCGAAAACATCACATCAAAAGATGTTTTCGACGCAGCCATCCAAGGCGACGAAGTGGCAAAAGACATCTTTGCTTTCACAGGACGCATGCTTGGCGAAAAATTTGCCGATTTCGTAGCCTTCTCTGCTCCTGAAGCTATTATCCTCTTCGGCGGTCTCACCAAGGCTGGCGACCTCATCTACAAGCCTATCGTCGAAAGCATGAATCTCAACCTCGTACCTATTTGGCGCAACAAAATCAAAGTCCTCTTCTCTACCCTCAACGAAAGCGACGCCGCCATCCTCGGCGCAAGTGCTCTCGCTTGGGAACTCTAAATAAGATTTGAAAGTTGAAATGTGAAATTTGAAAATTATATTTTACAATCAACTTTCAAATTTTAACTTTCAAATTTCAAATTTATTATGAAACTAACAGACAATTGGTTTAGCACCATGGCAGAGGCCGACAATGGCATGCCTATCTTCATAACAGGACGCGACGACATGGACGAATTTCGCCTTTCTGGCAAATTCAAAGAACGTGTCGAAATCTATTGGAAATACGACTCCCACCACAACGGTATGCCATCCGATGCCGATGGCGAACTGATGGAACAAGTGGTCGAAGCCCTACGCCTTGCGGTCGAAAAAGACAAACTCGCCATCCTCACAGGCATGTACACAGGCACAGGCGAGCGCACCCTTGTCTTCTACGCTCGCACATCGCGTGTCTTTGGCGAACGCCTCAACGAAGCCCTTGCTCCATTCCCGCAACTCCCAATCACCCTCTACGTCGAAAACGACCCAGATTGGAACGAATACCAAGAAATGTCCGAAATCAAACAATTCATCGACGAAGAGTAAATTATAAAGGCTACCCCACAAGGTAGCCTTTTTTCATGGGTACTTATTTCTTCTCATCTGGCAAGTCGATGCAATAGTGGTCGCAGAGATATCGCACAGCCAGAGGGTGTAATATACAATTATTGTAGGGACACGACGTGCTGTGTCCCCTCGGTCGCAAGACCGAAAATCAATAAATTTTGCCCTTTCTGTTCATCGAACGTAGCAGGTTACGTACCTACATTGACCATCAAAACTATAAAAATCAATTTCCGAAGCGCAAACTCTACGACATATTAAACAAATTTTAAGAAATTTCCAACTGATTAGTTCATTTCAAAAGTCAAAATATGCCGAAAAAAATACACACTCTCATTGTGTACTACCCTCTAAATACCCTCAAGCAACCTGCACCGAAGAAAACCGCCATTTTAACGAAAACAAAAGAAATATTATTTATTTTGTTGGATATTAGTCTATTCACGATCTAAAAAGGAGTAAACCGACTTAAAGAATACACAATGAGAGTGTGTATTCACCCACAAAAAATCCAAATCGACCAATCGGACTAATTCGACTAATTAGCCCAATCGCCTCATTCCTCATTTTTTTAAGAATAAACCTACATTTCCAACTTAAACCTACCCAAACCTACAGCATACATCCCAAATGTCGTAACTTTGCAAAAAAACTCCTCTATTCTCATGTCAACAATCCCCCAAAGCACTATATTCGCATCGAGTAATCGAGCGAAGCATCAACAAAAAAAAGACAAGAGAAAAAAATCTCTTGTCTTTTATCTTTATATTTAGCGGACGCATCACACAATCTCCAACCCTAATTCACTCTTCAGAAGCTTGAAATCGGGATTTATCTCTTGCATGTGCTTGAATTTTTCATCGGCAGTGAAAAACATCGGACGCGCAACTTGCTCCTCTACTAAGAAATTCACGACAATGCCACTATTACCCAACTCGTTTGCCAAAAACATCTCTAACGTGCGTTTGTGTCGGCTCAAGGCATCGAGTTGCATGGTGTTTATCAACTTGACGATGATTGATGTTTCGCCATTGCGCTCTGGCAAGAAGTTCATCATCGTGTTGAATGTGTGCAACTCGCCTTCTATCTTCTTGGCATACATGCGCCATGCTTGCAATAGTTCATCATTCGTAAAACTGCGTTGCTTTACTTCTTGATTTACAACGACATCAGACATTGCCTCGCCTTCATCGACAACCGACGCTGGCACGGACTCTTGTGGCACAACTGGCGCAGGCGTAGGTTTCAACGAAACTGTTACTACCTTAGGCTTTTGCACCACAATTGGCGTATGTCCACTCGCTACCGATTGCGCCCCAACCGCCACTTGTTGACTACCAACTGCCACCTGTTGACTACCAACCGCCACCTGTTGACTATTAACTACTGACTGTTGACTGTTTTTTTGTTCTCCCGAAGTTGACTCAACAGTCATTAATGGCAACTCCGGTTCAGCTTTTTTTGGTTGTATGCCTCCTGCTATCAATCCTGACACTCGAATCAACATCACCTCGACCAACAACCTCTTGTTACGACTCGCACGATACGCTAAATCGCAATCGTTGGCATACTCCAACGCCTTATACAACCACCAATTTTCGCATCGTTTGGCTTGTTCTTTATATTTTTCGGCTACCAATTCGCCTACTTCCAATAATGGCAATGTCATCTCGTCGCGACTAACCATCAAATCACGCAAATGCGACGACAAGCCTCCAACGAAATGCTGACCTTCGAATCCTTTGCTCAACACCTCATCGAATATCATCAATGCCTCTGGCACTCGGTTGCCCAACAGGGCATCTACCAAACGGAAATAGTAGTCGTAGTCCAATACGTTCAAATTGGAGATAACGCCTTGATACGTAATCTTATTGCCACAAAAACTCACCACTTGGTCGAATATCGACAATGCATCGCGCATCGCTCCGTCGGCTTTTTGTGCTATCACGTTCAGTGCCATCTCTTCGGCATCAACGCCCTCATTCTTCGCCACATACTGCAAGTGCGCCACTGTGTCGTTGATTGTTATACGATTGAAATCATATATCTGACAACGCGACAAAATGGTTGGTATAATCTTGTGTTTCTCGGTCGTTGCAAGTATAAATATAGCATGCGTAGGTGGCTCCTCCAATGTCTTCAAAAAGGCATTGAACGCCGCCGCCGACAACATATGCACCTCATCGACTATATAAACGCTATATTTGCCGATTTGAGGCGGAATACGCACTTGGTCAACTAGATTACGGATGTCATCTACCGAGTTATTCGACGCAGCATCCAGTTCATGAATGTTGAACGAACGCTGCTCGTTGAATGCTCGACACGATTCACACTCGTTGCATGCCTCGCCTTGTGCCGTAGGATTCAAGCAGTTGATTGTCTTTGCAAATATACGCGCACATGTGGTCTTGCCCACTCCACGCGGACCGCAAAACAAATACGCATGAGCCAAATGCTTGTTGGCTATCGCATTCTTTAACGTTGCAGTCAACGCAGCCTGACCTACCACCGACATAAACGTCTGCGGACGATACTTACGCGCCGATACAATATATTGTTCCATAATTATAATAGTATTATGCCTATCTACTAAAAACATGCAAAGATAAGAAAAAAAATCGAAACAATCCAACTTAAAATCGAAAAAAATTGTGCTTTGTGCTTTGTGCATTGTGCATTTTTTATTACCTTTGCACAACTATTCACTATGTTGCTATTTATTCAATCCTCATTCCTAACTCCTCATTCCTCATTAAATTATGTTTTCGCTATTCCGACGTTTTCTCTCTCCATATAGGTGGTATGTGGTTGCCAACATATTGCTCAACCTCATCACTGCCATATTCAATCTATTCTCGTTTGCTTCAATCATACCGATTTTGCAAATCCTCTTCGGCATGGATTCCAACGCCCATAGCCACATCCCTTTCTCGCAAATCACTTCTCTCGAATCATTCCTCGACATAGCGAAAAACAACATATACGCCTACATCGAATCGCTTATAAATCAACACGGTGCATCCACCGCCCTCATGCTGTTAGGCATATATCTCATCGTGATGACTCTGCTCAAAACGCTCTCGGCTTTTCTTGCCTCGGCTTCGCTCGTGCCTATCCGCACTGGCATCTTGCGCGACATTCGCAACACCATCTACCACAAAATCACATCGCTCCATCTCGGCTACTTCTCCCACGAGAAAAAGGGCGACATCATCAGCCGTATGACCAACGACGTGGTGGAAATCGAGGCCTCAATCATTGCCTCGCTCGAGACTATTTTCAAAAATCCTATAATGATTCTCCTCTACCTCATCGTGCTATTCACTATGAGTTGGCGACTTACTATATTCGTGCTAATTCTATTGCCAATCAGCGGATTGCTCATCGGGCGCATAGGCAAATCGCTCAAACGCAAATCGCTTCTCGGACAGCAACTCTCGGGCGAACTTATTGCTCAAATCGAAGAGACTCTCGGCGGACTACGCATCATCAAGGCTTTCAATGCCGAAGCAAAACTAAACCACCGCTTCCACTCTCTCAACGAGTCTATCCGCCACACGTTCAATCGCATACACACTCGCTATTTCCTTGCCCACCCTGTCAGCGAATTTCTCGGCACTGCCGTCATTGCCATTCTCCTCTGGTATGGTGGCTATCTCATCCTATCGGGCAATGGTGGCATCACTGCGCCCGAATTTATCTACTATCTTGTCATCTTCTACTCTATCATCAATCCTTTCAAGGAGCTTTCTCGCGCTGGCTATAGCATCCAAAAGGGCATGGCTTCGCTCCAACGCATCGACGCAATCCTCGACGCTCAGAACCCAATCGTCGAAACGCAAAACCCTCAATCTATCAGCTCTTTCAACAACGAAATACAGTTCCACAACGTATCATTCCGCTATGCTAACGATTGGGTGCTACGCAATGTCAACCTCACAATCCGCAAGGGTCAAACCATTGCTCTCGTTGGTCAGTCAGGCTCGGGAAAATCTACTCTTGCCGACCTCATCCCTCGTTTCTACGACACCGCCGAAGGCTCTATCTCTATCGATGGCACAGACATAAAACAACTAAAAATCCGCGACCTACGTTATCTCATGGGCAATGTCAACCAAGAGGCTATCCTCTTCAACGACACAATATATAACAACATAACTTTCGGTGTCGAACATGCTACACAATCCGAGGTCGAACAAGCAGCTCGCATTGCCAATGCCCACGATTTCATCATGGCTACACCCGATGGCTATCAGACCAACATAGGCGACCGTGGCTCTCGCCTCTCTGGCGGTCAACGCCAACGCATATCTATTGCTCGTGCAATACTCAAAAATCCGCCTATCCTAATCCTCGACGAAGCCACTTCTGCTCTCGACACCGAGTCCGAACGCCTCGTACAAGATGCCATCGAACATCTCATGCAAAATCGCACAGCCATCGTCATTGCCCACCGCCTATCTACCATTAAATCAGCCGACCTCATCTGCGTACTCCACGATGGCGAAATCATCGAACAAGGCACCCACGACCAACTCATCGCCCTCAACGGCCAATACAAAAAACTCTACGACATGCAAAACATTTAAATAAAAATATATGCAAAGTAAAAATATATCCGAATGGCAAATATGTCATTCTTTTGCCAAGATGAAAAACTTGTTTTTCAGCAAGGTATATATAAAATGAAGTAATTATGTCCTTATGTCATTCTGTCTAAAAATCCCTACAAAGAAGTAACTTTGTTATTTCAGTAAACCCTCTCAAACAAAAATCACTAATAAAAATCTAATACTATGCTTAATTTCGAATTTCAAAACCCAACAAAACTAATCTTCGGAAAAGGCTCAATCGCCAAAATCGAAAACCAATTCTCTCGTCCTACCAAAATAATGCTCACATTCGGTGGTGGTAGTGTCAAACAAAATGGCGTTTACGACCAAGTCATCAATGCCCTCAAAGGCCATGAAATCGTCGAATTTTGGGGCATCGAACCTAACCCTAAAGTCGAAACTCTTCGCCGTGCTATCGAACTCGGCAAGGCCGAAAACGTCGAATTCATCATTGCCGTAGGTGGTGGCTCTACTCTCGATGGCACTAAACTAATCGCCTGCGCTATCTGCTACGATGGCGACGCTTGGGAACTCGTGCGCGACCCTAAAAAAGTCAACGGTGCAATCCCTTTTGCCTCTGTAATGACTATGCCTGCCACTGGTTCCGAGATGAACAATGGTGCCGTAATCTCCAATCTCGCTACTAAAGAGAAGTTTGCTTTCTACTCTTATCACCCACAATTCTCTATCCTCGACCCAGAGGTAACCTACTCTATTCCACCATATCAAGTCGCTTGTGGCATTGCCGACTCTTTCGTGCATGTTATGGAGCAATACCTCACCGACACCAACATCAACCCACTCATCGACCGTTGGGCTGAAGGCATTCTCCAAACTCTCATCGAAATCGCACCGCAAATCCAAGAAAACCCTCGCGACTACGACCTCATGTCGCAATATATGTTCTGTGCCACTATGGCGCTCAACCGCTTCATCTCTATGGGCGTGCCTCAAGACTGGGCAACTCACAACATCGGTCACGAGCTCACAGCGCTTCATGGCGTTACACATGGCGAATCTCTTGCCGTAGTGCTCCCTGCCACTATGACTGTCCTTAGCGAACAAAAACGCAACAAAATTCTCCAATATGGCGAACGCGTTTGGGGCATCACCGAAGGCACCGACGGACTAAAAATTGCCGAAACCATCGG
>JAFYMM010000159.1 GCA_017550055.1 Paludibacteraceae bacterium | reverse complement strand
CGCATTGGTTTTATCTGCTAATTTGCATTGCACTAATGCCTTTTAATATTCTAACAGAGGCAATAAAATGGAAATATGCGGTCGCAAATGTCGAAAGAATTTCACTCCAACAGGCTGTCCTCGCAACGCTTAAGGGTCAAGTAGGTGCCATTGCCACACCCAACAAACTTGGCGATTTTCCTACTCGCGCCACATCTCTACAACCCAATCACAGAACCATTGGCACTATAATGGGTTTCGTTTCGTCATGGACCATGTCGCTGGTCATAATTATCATTGGGCTTCTCTCATCTACTATCTATCTTTCTGAATATCACATCGATTCCGTCAACAATCAATACTTACTGCTAACCACAATAATCTGCATTGTGGCTATTATTCTCATTTTTTCAATCCCAACTATATCTAAACGTATCAACATCGACAAAATCAACATACAAAAAATTAAAAATTCGTTGCTGATACTATCACAAGTCAAAATCAAACAAGTAATAACTCTCACGTCTTTATCTGCTCTAAGATATCTTATTTTTTGCCTACAATTGATGTTTATGTTCTTTTTTTTCGACATAAACATATCTACACATCAAGCCGTCATATCAATTCCAATGATATATCTACTATCAACCATCACTCCAACAATCGTGGCATCAGAAGCCGCAACTCGTAGCGGTTATGCCATTTTAGTTCTCTCTCCTATCTGCTCCTCTGCCCCAACCATCACCTTAGCTTCCACTCTTCTTTGGGCTATCAATTGCGGTCTTCCAATCATCCTTGGCACTTTCTTTTTTAACAAAACTAAAAAATATTGTTAAAACCTACGCCGATACTGGAACTTTTTCCGTCAAAAGCACCTTTTTCTACCAAATTTTCCCAATAAAAGCATCAAAATTCACCTTAATAACACTTTTTATGTTAATTTTTACAAATAAAAGCGTTATATTCGGAAATAATGTTATATCTTTGCATTGTTTTTCAAAGCATCCTCATAAAAATGAAAATTTTTAACAAAAAAAACTCAATCTGGCTAATTATATCCTTAATGATAGTGACATTCACTGCGCTGATATCACTACAATTTGGCTATGTTGTACGCACTAAAGAAATAATCAGCAAACAATATGCTGATGCCATACAACGTAGCCTCTACCGAACTGTCAAATCAGTCGAAGAAGCCGAAGTATTGACATACATCGACGAGTCTTTCAAAAACGACACCCCCGAAGCCCGCAAAGCCAAAGAAGCCATAAAAAGAGCTCGAAGCGAAGACATACAAAATATCATCGCACAACACATCGACTCAATCACCACAAACAACAAAAACATATTAAACTCCAATCAACCAAACACATCAATATCAGCAGCGGCCCAAAAATACAACGAGAAACAATACAAACGATTCATTCAAGTCAAAAGCTTAATGGAAATCGTAACTGCAAAATTATTGAACGACTCTCACAGTCGCGACATAACTACCCGCATCGACCCTTATTATCTTCGCGACCAACTTACATACAACCTCGAGCAAAATGGCATCACCAGCGAATTCTATTTTGCCATATCCGACAAAAACAACAAAACCATACACCGATTCAACGAAAAAACATTCAATCTCTCATCGAAACATTGCTTCAAACAACAACTATTCCCTTCCGACAAAGAGACAAAAAATCCATACTACCTATACATATTTTTCCCTACCCAAAACAGCGAATTTATCCCAAACGTCAAAATATTATACCCTCCTTTCACCGTAACCATATTATTATTAATAATTTGCATATTCACAATATGGTACATATTCCGCCAACAAAAACTCAATGAAATCAAAACCGATTTCATCAACAATATGACCCACGAGCTCAAAACCCCAGTAGCCTCAATATCACTCGCATCCCAAATGCTCAGCGACCCCGATGTATCCAAATCGCCCGTAATGCTCGAGCATATATCAAAAATAGTACGAGATGAAACAAAACGACTCACCTTCTTGGTCGACAAAGTATTACACATGTCAGTATTCGAACAACGCGACATAAAAATCGAACTACAAGAAAACAACATCAACGAAATACTACAAACCATAATCGACAACTATTCGCTCAAAATCCATTCTAAAGGAGGCAACGTCTACACCGAATTACACGCACACAACGCATTCGTCGAAGTCGACGAAATGCACTTCGCCAACATAATCTACAACCTCCTCGACAATGCAGTAAAATACTCGCGCGAAAACACCCCAATAATAATAACCGTCTCTACTTGGAACGACAAAGATCGTCTCTACATAGCCATCGAAGACAACGGAATGGGCATAAAAAAAGAATACCTAAAACACATCTTCGACAAATTCTACCGAGTCCCAACAGGCAACCGCCACGACATCAAAGGCTTCGGACTAGGACTATCTTACGTAAAAAAAATCGTCCAACTACACAACGGAAACATAAAAGTAGAATCAGAGCCAAACATTGGCACAAAATTCGTAATCGAACTTCAAACAAGCGAAATATAAACCAAACGTCACCGGTCCACAAACCAGACCGTTGACAATAGACCCTAAAAAACATGGAAAAAACAAAAATTCTTCTCTGCGAAGACGACGAAAGCCTAGGCATGCTTCTTCGCGAATATCTCCAAGCAAAAGGCTATAGCGTAACACTCGCTCCTGACGGAGAAGCTGGATTCCAGCACTTTTCTAACGAAAAATTCGACCTATGCATCCTCGACGTAATGATGCCTAAAAAAGACGGATTCACGCTCGCACAAGACATCCGTAAAATCAACGGAATCATACCAATCGTATTCCTCACCGCCAAATCACTCAAAGACGACGTTCTCGAAGGCTTCCGCATTGGTGCAGACGACTACATCACAAAACCATTCTCAATGGAAGAAATGTTACTCCGCATCGAAGCCATCATGCGCCGAATCAGTGGCAAACGAAACAAAAACGGCAACGAATACCAAATCGGTAGCATGACCTTCGACGTACAAAAACAAACACTAACCACAAGTACTAGCATCGTCAAGCTCACAACCAAAGAGTGCGACCTCCTCTCTCTCCTCGTGCAAAACGCAAATAACATCCTCGAACGCGACTACGCACTCAAAACCATTTGGCTCGAATGTACCACATACAACGCTCGTAGCATGGACGTTTACATCACAAAACTTCGCAAAATCATAAAAGACGACCCTGAAGTAGAAATCATAAACATCCACGGCAAAGGCTACAAACTCATAATCCCATAACAAAAACAAAAAACTCTGCAAATCAAAAACTTGCAGAGTTTTTTTATTATTACTTACATATGGACTTCAATGTACAACTATCCTCTCCCACACACATAAACTTAAACCCTGCACTATGAAGAATAATCGGGCAATATTTATTTTTATCATTTACACACAACTTTTCAAAGTCGTTACATCTGCCATTTATTAACGCATAAGGACAACTTGAACATGACTTAGTTTCACACATTCGTGGGGCTAAAGAAAAAGTAACATCAAATTGTTCCACATGTGCTGCCTGCAAATGACTTTTTAATCTTTCATATTCTTTTCTCAAATACACATTAAATTGTTCTTTGCTTTTATTTGGAAAATTACACCCAATAAAACGTGAATTATTATTCCAAACATCACCTGGTAACTCCAATTGACAAAGATATTTAACATCTCTAATATCATCTTTTAATACATCTTTCAATTCATTATAAAAGAAAGCAGAATATCCCTCCCATTTCATATAATCGCGAATCGAACACCAAAGTCGTTTTGAAGAATACATTTGTTTTTTCACAAACACTTGATATTCTTTATCAAATTTCGAATAATTAGATAATAAATCTTCCACACGCTTACATTGCATATTTGCATATTCCCTTGTATTATCCAAAAACTTTTCAATAGGCTCCTCCTCTTGCAACTTATTTTTTATATTTTCATAAGTCAACAAATACAATCCAAAAGCAATACGCTTAACTATATCATCCTTATAACCCTTAGAATTACCTTCCTTACAAAGATTTATTACTTTTTTTATATAATTCAACAACGAACGATTTGCAACTTTTTCCAATATATACAGTGTGTTATATATAGAACGATAATCAGTAGTTACAAATCGAGAACGAAAAACAACTTTTCCATCACTATACGAATCTCGCAATAAATTCTGCTGAGAAACAAATAATGAGTCCCACTTGCAATCACATTTAAATTGTAATGATTCTTTATCTTGATTTTTATACAACTCCACAAAAGAACAAACACCCCCACTTACAGATAAAAAATTTTCAGTAGAACAAGCCCCCTTTACATACTGTTCTACTAAAGCCGAAAACACATACCCTCCAATCTCCCAAATACGTTGAAAAGGCATTTGCCTATCAGTTAAATAAGATATATAATGAGTTAACATCTTATCCCCCAAAGGCATTTTATCATTACGATAATTAACTTCCAAATAATTATTCTTATCGCTCCAACGAGCTCTATCTATAAAATCCGTAATAGCAAATGCTTCTAACATTTTTTGTTGTTCTGTTTTCATCATTTTTTTATAAAGAGAGTTATTTTTCAATTTTCTAGTCGAAAGCCACATATAAATATAGTTTTCTGTCTGCAAATACTTCACAAAACCCACACTTCTCAAAAATCTATATGCCCTCGTATTAGTAGGGATACAAGCAGTACGAATTTTTAATCCTTCTGCCAACAAAGCATCTAACATCAAAAACAAAGAGTGATAATGTAACAATACGCTTCCATTATACCACCCTCCACCATGAATTTCAACAATTCTTTTTCGTGAATTTTCAATATAGACATACAGAAAAGCAAATGGCTTATTACTCTTTTTCTCATAAGCCACAAAAGCTACTCCCGAAGACCAACTAAAAAATTCACACAATCGCTCATAAGTAAAAACATCAGGGAAAATTCGATGCCAATTTTCATCACTGAAAAATGACATCAAATTTTCTCCTTGATATTTTTGCCATAGAATAACAGAATCTTTAGCAGTGATATTAGACAATTGCTTATGCATTATTTAAGTGTCTTTTTTAAAGCCCTAAGTTCTGCTATTTTTGCCTTACACTGAGCTATTTCGCCTTTACATGATTCTATTGATGCCACTTTAGCTGGCGTTTTTCCATTTAATGCGATAGATTGTTTATAACTTGCCATTTGTTCTTGCAAAAAAGCAATTCTGTTTTGTTTGTCTGCGATTTGGCGATCGCAATCTGCTTTTGTTGATTGGCTTCCCAT
>JAFYMM010000158.1 GCA_017550055.1 Paludibacteraceae bacterium | reverse complement strand
GGAATGAGGAATGAGGAATGAGAAATGAGGAATGAGGAATGAGGAGTGAGGAATGAGGAGTGAGGAATGTGGAATGAGGAATGACCGTTGACTAAAATAATATGAATCTTAAAGAGCATTTACAAGATAGGGTGTTTGCGCTATTGAGCGAGACTGCCGATGAATTGGGTTTGGAGGCTTATATCATCGGGGGGTATGTGCGCGATATATTGTTGCAACGACCATCGAAAGATATTGACGTTGTGGTGGTTGGTAGCGGTATAGAGATGGCTGGTGCTTTTGCACGCAAATTGGGCAAAGGCGCATTCTTGTCGGTATTCAAAACATACGGAACAGCTCAAGTAAAAAAGAAAAATATTGAAGTAGAGTTTGTTGGCGCACGAAGTGAGAGTTACAACAGAGACAGTCGCAACCCAATAGTGACAGCTGGCACACTGCAAGACGACCAAAATCGTAGAGATTTTACGGTGAATGCTTTGGCTTTATGTTTGAATAAAGAGAGATTTGGAGAATTGGTTGACCCATTTGGTGGATTGGCAGACATGGACGCAAAGATACTCCGCACACCACTCGACCCCGACATTACATTCAGCGATGACCCACTGAGAATGATGCGCGCTGTGAGATTTGCTTCGCAACTGCAATTTACGATTTATCCTGAAACATTCGATGCAATAACTCGCAACTGCGAACGCATTGAAATAATCACAAAAGAACGCATAATAGACGAATTTAACAAAATAATGCGTTCGCCAAAGCCATCAATAGGACTAATGCTATTGGAACAATCAGGGCTATTGGCAAAGATTTTTCCAGAATTGGACCGCTTGAAAGGAGTTGAAAAACGAGGAGAAAGAGCGCATAAGGATGTGTTTTTGCACACATTGAAGGTGTTGGATTCGGTGGCAGAAAAGAGCGATGACTTGTGGCTACGCTGGGGGGCATTGCTACACGACATTGGTAAACCAGCCAGCAAACAATGGGACGAAACTCATGGTTGGACTTTCCGCAATCACAACTACCTTGGGCAACGAATGATACCGGGCATATTCAAACGAATGAAATTGCCACTTGGTGAACCAATGAAATTTGTGCAGAAAATGGTTGATTTGCACATGCGCCCGATAGTGTTGAGCGAAGATGAGGTGACAGACTCGGCTGTGAGACGATTGCTATTTGACGCTGGAGATGATATTGATTCGTTGATGCTACTCTGCGAATGCGACATAACAAGCGCCAATCGTGAAAAAGTGAAACGCTTTTCAGACAACTTTAATCTCGTCAGAGTAAAACTAAAAGAACTGGAAGAACGCGACAGAATACGCAACTTCCAACCACCAATAGACGGATTGGAAATAATGGAAATATTCGGCATAGAGCCATCTAATATAATAGGTGAATTGAAATCTATAATAAAAGATGCCATTTTGGACGGCGAAATACCAAATGAACACGATGCCGCAAAAGAGTTACTACTCAAAATCGCAGCCGAACGCGGACTCTACCCAGTTGAGAGTTGAGAGTTGAAAGTTAAGAATTAAAAATTAATAACTAACAATTAATAACTAATATTATGGAAAAAGCAAAAGTATTAGAAACAATCAAAGCTGCTGGTGAGCCTATCAATGCTGGCAAGGTGGCTGAATTATCAGGTCTCGATCGCAAAATCGTAGATAAAGCCATGAAACAACTCAAAGAAGAAGGCGAAATCGTATCGCCAAAACGTTGTTATTGGACTGCAAAATAAGAAGTATTTTATAAAAAAATGGCTGTCTGCTTTTAAGCTGACAGCCATTTTTTCGATATAACGATTTTAACCACGCACATAGTGAGGCATCTCGGCAGGAATGACGAGCGAAAGTTCAACATAACCCCCAAAATCGCCATTTTCTTCAAACCATGGAACTTGATAGATGAGTTTGTGCATGCCCTCTTTCTCGATAGTATAGGCATTGACATTGTGATTTTCGAGGAGTCCACGCAATATTTC
>JAFYMM010000157.1 GCA_017550055.1 Paludibacteraceae bacterium | reverse complement strand
TGTTGGTGGGTATTATTGAGCGTTCGTCGGCGATAATGCAAGTGCCTATTGTGAGAGAAGCAGCGGTGGAGATTGCGCGTAGGAGTAGGGGGACGCCTCGTATTGCGAATGCTTTGTTGCGCAGGGTGCGCGACTTTGCACAGGTGAAGGGTAGTGGTAGAATAGATAAGTCGATAGCATGCTATGCGCTTGAGGCTCTGAATATTGACCGCTATGGATTGGATGAAATCGACAATAAGATATTGTTGACGATGATTGATAAATTCAAGGGTGGCCCTGTGGGATTGACCACGATTGCGACAGCAATGAGTGAGGATGCGGGTACGATAGAGGAGGTGTATGAGCCATTTTTGATTAAAGAAGGTTTCATAAAAAGAACCCCTCGTGGACGAGAGGTGACAGAGTTGGCTTATAAGCATCTTGGACGTACGAGGGGCGATTTGGAGCAGTCGCTTTTTGATTAAATACACAATGAGAGTGTGTGTCGGTTTGCTTCGGAGCAGTATGCTTGCACCTTACTGGGGGGTAGGGTGAAATTTGGGTATTGAATACACACTGTGAGTGGGTATCTTTTGTGTTAAATTTAGATTATTTTTGTTATGGCTGGATTGAAACAGTTGGCAAAGGAGACTGCGATATATGGATTGAGCAGTATTGTGGGTAAGTTTTTGAATTGGTGTTTGGTGCCGTTGTATAGTTATGTGTTGGCCGATGCGTCGGAGTATGGGATTGTGACTAATCTTTATGCTTGGACTGCATTGGTTATCATTATATTAACTTACGGAATGGAGACGGGATTCTTTCGTTTTGTGAATAATGATGCGGAGGATGAAAAGCGGACAAATAGGGTGTATAGCACGACATTGACGTCGTTGGCTGTGACATCGACAATATTTGCGGTGTTGTGTTTGTTGTTTCAGGGACAAGTGGCGGATGCTATGGGCTATGGTGCTTATCCTGAGTTTATTGCTATGCTTGGTGTGGCTGTGTCGATGGATGCATTTGATAGTATTCCGTTTAGTTATTTGCGATATAAGAATAAGCCTTTGGTGTTCGCGTCGTTGAAGTTGTTCATGATTTTTGTGAATATCGGGTGCAACTTGTTCTTCTTGGTAGGTTGTCCGATGATAATGGATTGGAAACCAGAGTTGATAGATTGGTTTTATAATCCAACGTATGGTGTAGGGTATATTTTTGTGTCGAATGTGATATCTACGACGGCAGTGACGTTGGCTTTGTTGCCGTTTGTGTTTGTAGGTAAGTGGACTTTTGATTGGAAAGTGCTGAAAAAGATGTTGAAATATAGTTTGCCACTACTATTGTTGGGTATTGCAGGTATTATGAATCAGACAGTTGACAAGATTATATTTCCGATGGTTTATCCAGATGCAGAAGAGGGTATGCGTCAATTGGGGATATATGGGGCAAGTTTTAAGATAGCAATGATTATGATGATGTTTACATACGCATTTAGGTTTGCATACGAGCCATTTGTGTTTGCGAAACATGGCAGTAGAGATAGTAAGGAGAGCTATGCCGATGCGATGAAATACTACATAATTGCGGCGCTGTTGATATTCTTGGGGATGGTGTTTTATATGGACGTATTTCAGTATGTGCTTGGACCACAGTATCGTGAGGGATTGCAAATTATACCGATAGTGTTGATTACGTATTTGGTGCAGGGGGTGGTGTATAACTTGTCGTTGTGGTATAAATTGATAGACAAGACAATGTATGGAGCATGGTTTTCGATAGTTGGGTTTGTGATAACGCTGATAATCAATGTGGTGTTTGTGCCAAAATATAGCTATTGGGCAAGTGCGAGTGCGTCGTTGGTGAGCTATGTGGTGATGATGTTGTTGAGCTATTTTATAGGTCAAAAATATTATGCTATTGCCTATCCGTTGAAAAGTATAGGAGTTTATGTGATTTTGACTGCAATGTTGTGGATGGCTGGAGTGGTGGTTGATATACCAAACTTCTGGCTGAGAATGTGTTATCGCACGGTGTTGTTGGTGGTGTTCTTGGTATATTTGGTGCGAAAAGATTTGCCATTGAGCGAGATACCATTGTTGAAAAAATGTGTAAAAAATAGGTGAGGAAATTGTTGCTTTTTTGCATGTTTTTTTGTAACTTTGCAGTTGAAATAATGTGCAATGATTAGCTGTTAGTTATTAACGATTTAGGTATTAGGATTTTGTTGATAATTGAGGCTTTTGTTGTTAGTTTAAATAATTAATTACAGATTAAAAGAAATGGGTTTATTTTCGTTGACACAAGAGATAGCGATGGACTTGGGAACTGCGAATACGGTCATTCTCTATAATGACAAAATTGTGGTTGACCAACCGTCAGTTGTGGCGTTGGATAAGCGTTCGGAGAAATTGGAAGCGATTGGTTCTGTTGCTGCGCAAATGCGTGGTAAGGAGAATCCGAATATTTATACAGTTCGTCCTTTGCGCGATGGTGTGATTGCCGATTTCCACGCTGCAGAATTGTTGATTCGTGGTTTGATTAAGATGATTCCGAATAAGGGTCATATCTTTTTTACGCCTTCGTTGCGTATGGTTATTGGTATTCCTTCGGGAAGTACAGAGGTTGAAATTCGTGCTGTGCGTGACTCGGCAGAACATGCAGGAGGTCGTGATGTATATATGATTTTTGAACCTATGGCAGCGGCATTGGGTATTGGTCTTGATGTAGAAGCACCAGAGGGTAATATGGTTGTTGATATCGGTGGTGGTACTACTGAGATTGCGGTTATTTCGCTTGGTGGTATTGTTACAGATAAGTCTCTTCGCGTTGCAGGTGATGCCTTTACACAAGATATTATTGAGTATATGTTTAAGCAACATAATATTCGTGTGAGTGAGGTGATGGCAGAAAGAATTAAGAAACAAGTAGGATCTGCGTTGATGGATTTGGGTGATGAAGCTCCACAAGATATGATTGTTCGTGGTCCGAACCGTGTTACTGGTTTGCCAATGGAAGTGCCAGTTTCTTATCAAGAAATTGCGCATTGCTTGGATAAAACAATTTCGAAAATCGAAACGGCTATTCTTGCTGCATTGGGTGAGACTCCCCCTGAGTTGTATGCCGATTTGATTGACAAAGGTATTTATCTTGCTGGTGGTGGTGCATTGTTGAGAGGTTTGGCTAAGCGTTTGACAGATAAGATTCAAATTCAATTCCATGTGGCTGATGATCCATTGCGTGCAGTGGCTCGTGGTACAGGTATTGCGCTTAAGAATGTTGATAGATTCCGTTTCTTGTTAAGATAAAAAAATAGGAATTGAGGTTATTGTCCGACCCGTCCGACATGTCTGACTTGTCCGACATGCCTGATGAGTCGGACAAATTTGTATATAGAAGGTAAAACGATGAATAAGATTTTAGAGTTTTTTTATAAATATTTGGCTGTTGTTATCTTTTTGATATTGGAGATATTGGCTTTTTTGTTGGTTGTTAATAAAAATGATTTGCAGCGTTCAGTAGCATTTCGTTGTGCGACGACATTTTCGGCGTGGACGTATGAAATTACTAATTCGGTGACCGACTATTTTGGTTTGGCAGAGACAAATAAATATTTGGCAGAGGAAAATGCTCGATTGTACAAAGAGCTTGCGGATTATAAATTATTGGCTATAGATAGTGTTGTAGCGCAAAGTAAAGAAAATTATTTGTCGGCAAAGGTCGTTTATAATAGTGTGTATGATTTGCAAAATTATATAATTATTGACAAAGGAAGTGAGCATGGTGTGGAGGAAGATATGGGAGTGTTTGCTTCTCAAGGAGTTGTTGGTGTAGTGCAGCGTGTAAGTAAAAATTATTCTGTAGTTTTGCCAATTATAAATTTGGAACAAGTGATAAGTGCTAAGATAAAAGGCAATAATCAGTTAGGTTCGGTGAAGTGGGATGGCAAGAGTCCTTTAAGAGCTAAATTGTATGAAATCCCTAGCCATGTGAATGTAGTAGCAGGAGATACGATAGTTACAAGTGGATTTTCGGCTATATTTCCAGAAGGAATTATGATTGGCGTTGTTGATAGGGCTAAGCACGTTGAGAACACAATGTATTGCGATATAGATGTTAATCTTGCAGTTGATTTTCAGTCGTTGTCGTATGTGACAGTTTCGGTATTTGAAAATAAAAATGAGTTGTTGAATCTTCAAAAATCATTCGGAAAATGAAATATACAGTAGAGTTTTTATTTTGGTTTGTAGGGTTGGTGTTATTTCAAATATTATTGCTTAATAATATTCAAATAGCAGGAGTTATAAATCCATTTCTTTATATCTATTTTATAATAGCATTGCCTATACATGCGAATCGTATATCATTGATTTTTATTGGTTTTATTCTTGGATTGGTGGTAGATGCATTTTCGAATACATGGGGTATTCATGCTATGGGAAGTACCTTAATTGCTTTTTTGCGACCATATATATTTCGTATTGTAGCAACTCAAGAGGAGTTAGATAAAGTGGTGCCTAGATTTAGAACAATGGGTGTAAATTATGTGAAATATATTATATTAATGGTATTTATTCACCATTTAGCTTTGTTTTCATTAGAAGCTTTTTCTTTTGATTATTTTTGGATTGTTTTGTTGAAAACATTGGTTAGTTCTGTGATAACTATTTTGTTGATTTTTACTTTGGAGAGGGTGAGAAAATAAGGTAGTTGGAGCTTTAGATTTTAGTGACATTGGAGGTAAATTATGCTCGATGATAAATATAAAGATAGGAGTATTGCTGTTCATATTGTGTTAGCTTTAATTATAATTTTGTTTATAGGAAGGTTAGCGCAATTGCAATTATATGAGGATTATACTGGCGTGGCAGAGGATAATGCTTTTTATCGTAAGCCTATTTATGCTCCTCGTGGATTGATTTATGATCGTAATGGGAAATTATTGGTTTATAATCAGCCAACATATGATTTAATGGTGACAATGAAGGAGTTGCGTGATTTGAGTAAAGCAGGTACTCCTATTGATACAATGGAACTTTGTGGTTTATTAGGGATAACTCATCAGCAATTTTGTGATCGGATGGCGTATATTAAAGACCGACGAAAGAATTATGGTTATTCGCAACTTACGCCACAACGATTTATGACTCAACTTTCTCCTGAAGATTATGCAATGTTGCAAGAACATTTGCGTAAATTTCCTGGATTTACTATTCAGAATCGTACTTTGCGTAATTATAATTATCCTTGTGGAGCTCATGTTTTGGGTTCGATAGGAGAGGTTAGTAAACGACAGATAGAGAGAGATTCATATTATCGTTTAGGAGATTATGCTGGCTCTGATGGTTTGGAATTGACATACGAAAAGGAGTTGAGAGGAGAAAATGGAGAAGAGATTCTTTTGCGAGATTCGCGAGGTCGTATTCAAGGAAGATATAAAGATGGATCGCAAGATAGAATGCCTACTGCAGGGATAGATATTACGACTACGTTGGATGTTGATTTGCAAATGATTGCAGAAGAATTGTTGCATGGAAAGATAGGTAGTATTGTGGCGATAGAACCAGCAACGGGTGAAATTTTGGCTATGGCATCAAATCCTACTTGGAATCCGTCATTGTTAGTAGGTAGGTTGCGTTCGGAGTATTATCCTATTTTGCAAAATGATAGTACTAAGCCATTTCTCAATCGAGCGACTGGAGGACTTTATTCTCCTGGATCTACATTCAAAACCTTGCAAGCTTTGGTTTGTTTAGAGCAAGGAGGTATAACTCCTCATACTAAATTTGCATGTAGTGGACCTAATACTAAACCGATAAAATGTACTCACCATCATGGGTCTCCTGTCTCATTAGAAGAGGCAATACAAGAGAGTTGTAATCCATTCTTTTGGTTAACCTATAAAACAACTCTTGAACGAGATGGTTATGGCGAGGGAAATGAAAAGTTTAAGGCAAATTATAGACGTTGGCGTGAGGATATTTTGAGTTTTGGTTTGGGCTTTAAGTGGACGGATTCGGATGTTTTTGGTCTTAAAGATGGAGCGATATATCGGGCTGAGACATATGATAAAATTTATGGAAAGAGAGGTTGGAAATCTTTGACTATTCGATCTAATTCGATTGGTCAGGGTGAGGTGTTGGTTACTCCTATTCAATTAGCAAATGCGGCGGCTGTTATTGCAAATAATGGTTATTATATAACACCTCATTTGAATAAATGTGATTCGTTATTAGATAATCGACATGAAGCGAATGTGAGCAGAAAGCATTATGATGTAGTTCAAGAGGGTATGTGGCGAGTGTGTGAATATGGTACTGCGCATTATTATAAATTGCCAGATTTGGCTGTGTGCGGTAAGACTGGTACGACAGATAATAGTCATGGTAAGCCTCACTCTATATTTTTCGGTTATGCTCCACGAGAAAATCCAAAGATTGCAATTGCTGTGGTTATTGAAAATGCAGGTTTTGGTTCTCAGTTTGCTTGTCCTATTGCAATGCTTTGTATTGAGCAGTATCTTTATAGGGAAATTACACAAGAGGCATTGTTTAATCGTATGAAAAATTTGGTGTTAAATTCTTCGGTTAAAACTTATTAAATTTATTGTTATTGTTGACTATCTTATTTTATTATGTCAAGAAATTTTAATGTTGTACAGGCAATAGATAAATGGGCGGTATTTTTTTATATCGTTCTTGTGGTGTTTGGGTGGATCAATATATATGGAGCGAGTGTTTCGGAGGATCAAACATCTATATTTGATATAAATTATCGTTCGGGTATGCAGTTCATGTGGATGGGGATAAGTTTTGGTATGGCATTGGTGATATTGTTTACTGATAGTCGATTGATAACGGCAGTTCCTTATTTGTTGTATGGGTTGATTGTTTTGTTGCTGATAGTTACCGTGTTTGTGGCAAGAGACATAAAAGGCTCGCGTTCGTGGTTGGCTTTGGGGCCATTTAGTATTCAGCCTGCGGAGTTTTCTAAATTTATAACAGCATTGGCACTTGCAAAGTTAATGAGTCATCCTCAATTTAGGTTGAAGTCTATGCAGAGTTATGCAATAGTTTGTTCGTTGATTTTGTTGCCAATGGTTATAATTGTTGCGCAGAGTGAAACTGGGTCGGCATTGGTGTTTTTGTCGTTCATTTTTATGCTTTATCGTGAAGGTTTGCCAGGTTTGATACCTGCTTTGGGATTTTGTGCTGTGGTGTTGTTTGTTGTTGTTATTCGATTTGGAGGGGTTGCTTTGTTGGGTTTTGAAGGTGCTTCGACAGGATTGTTTATCGGATTGTTGGTCGCTTATATCATTGCTTTAATATTTTTGCGAGTATATCAGTATGACAAGAAACATCTTATGGTGTTGTCGGTAGTGCCTGTAGGGGTGTTTGCTGTGGTTTTACCTCTTTATAAATGGGTGGTGCGTTTTAATTTGGAATATGTGATGATGGCTTTGTGTTTGTTTGCTGTTGTGTATTTATTGGTTTTGGCTTTTTTGAAATGGCGTAGAGCATATCTTTTTATTGGGTTATTTTTGTTGGGTGGTTTTGTGTATTGTTTTTCGGCGGGTTATATTTTTAATAGTGTGTTGCAACCTCATCAGCAGAAACGTATTCAGGTGTTGTTGGGTATGGCTGATGACCCGACAGGTATTGGTTATAATACCGCTCAGGCGCGCATTGCTATTGGCTCAGGGGGATTATGGGGTAAAGGATTTTTGCAAGGAACACAAACTAAATTGAAATATGTGCCAGAGCAGGATACTGACTTTATTTTTTGTACAATTGGCGAGGAGTGGGGATTTGTTGGTAGCGCAACAGTTTTGCTCGTTTATTTGTTTTTCTTGTATAGGTTGTTGTTTATAGCAGAGAGACAAGATAATCGTCTTGCGCGTATTTATGGTTATTGTGTTGTTGGTATATTTGCTTTTCACCTTTTTATCAATGTGGGTATGGTTATTGGCCTTGTGCCAGTTATTGGTATTCCCCTACCATTTTTTAGTTATGGGGGGTCTTCGTTCTTGAGTTTTACAATTTTACTTTTCTTGTTTTTGAAGCTTGATACTATGCGTATTGAACGTGTAAGAAATTAATAATAAAAGAGGTCTGGAATTCATTCAAATGGTTTTGATGAGTTTTGGACCTTTTTAATTTTGTGTTTGATTCTTTTGATTTGGGTGTTAATGTGTAATAGTAATAAATCCGCTTCTACTTTTGGTAGAGAGCGGATTTGTTATGAAAGTCGCATTGCCATTTGTTGAGAAAAATTCCTTTAAAAGTAGGATTTGGGGTATTCCAATTCTTTGTAATCTGCCGACCTTATAGGTTACAACTCTTGAGAGATGCGCAGCCCGCCATTGATAAAGGAAGTTAGCCTCGGTAAAAAATAATTAATTGTCGAATTTTCCAATCTCAGGCTAATATTGCGATTGCTTTCATTAGTAATATTACAAAATTCGTGCCAATCTTTTAATTTGGGTAATGTATTTTTAATTTTTAGTTGTTTTTTTGTCAGTTTAAATGCAGATATTTATTTTGAGGTAAAAAAGTAAAGACCTAAAACTCTTAGATAAGTTTTAGGTCTTTTGTTGGTATTTTTGCTGTTTATATCATTATTTCATGATAACGCGAGCCATTTCGAGTACTTTGTTTGAGTAACCCCATTCGTTGTCGTACCAAGAAACTACTTTAGCGAAGTTTGCATCGAGAGAGATACCTGCGTTAGCATCGAAGATAGATGTGAGAGCGCAACCGCGGAAGTCAGTTGAAACTACTGCATCTTCTGTGTAGCCAAGGATGCCTTTCAATTCGCCTTCTGAAGCAGCTTTCATAGCAGCGCAGATTTCTTCTTTAGTAGCTGGTTTTTCGAGAACTACTGTAAGGTCAACTACTGAAACGTCAGAAGTAGGAACGCGGAAAGACATACCTGTGAGTTTGCCGTTGAGTTCTGGGAGAACTTTGCCTACTGCTTTAGCTGCACCTGTTGAAGATGGGATGATGTTTTCGAGGATACCACGACCACCGCGCCAGTCTTTTTTAGATGGGCCGTCAACTGTTTTTTGAGTTGCAGTTGCTGCGTGAACTGTTGTCATGAGGCCTTTTACTACACCGAAGTTGTCGTTCAATACTTTTGTGATTGGAGCAAGGCAGTTTGTTGTACAAGATGCGTTAGAGATGATGTCTTGACCTGCGTATGTAGTGTGGTTAACACCGTAAACGAACATTGGAGTTGCGTCTTTTGAAGGAGCTGACATGATTACTTTTTTAGCACCTGCAGCGATGTGTTTGCGTGCTTTTTCGTCTTCGAGGAAGAGACCTGTTGATTCTACAACAACGTCGGCACCTACTTCGTCCCATTTGAGGTTAGCTGGGTCCATTTCTGCTGTGAGGCGGATGCGTTGACCGTTAACGATGAGGTAGTTGTTTTCGAATGTTACGTCGCCTTGGAAACGACCGTGTACTGAGTCGTATTTTAACATGTAAGCGAGATAGTCAGGGTCGAGCAAGTCGTTGATACCTACTACTTGGATGTCGTTGCTGAAGTTTTGGATTGCAGCGCGGAATACCATACGTCCGATACGGCCGAAACCGTTAATACCTAATTTAATCATAATTGTTTATTGTTTAAATTGTTAATGAATAGGCTGAGTTTTTTACTTTGAATGTGCAAAGGTACAAAAAATATTTTATATACTCAATATTTAATTTGCAAAAATGGTGCAAAATCTTTTTTGTTGTGTGGTTTTGGGGTGTTTTGTGTTGGAGTTATTGTATTTTTGCGAGTATTTTGAAGGTATGGTGAGGGTTGCTTGCAGTATGCTGTATCCTATATTTGGGTTTTGGTGGGGTTATTGTATTTTTGTGGTGTTTGTTATTGTGCTTTTGACAATATGTGTTGAGTGGAATAAAAAAGGCATAGATTTGATGTCTATGCCTTTTTATTGTTGTTTTGTTGTGATTAGATGTCGAGGATTGTACACCAGTTGAATTTGTCTTCTGCTTCACCGTGTTGGATTGCGCGGAGACGGTTGTAAAGTTCTGTTGATTTTGGTCCTGGGTTGCCATCACCGAATGTGTAAGTGATATCGTTTTCGATGTCAACGATTTTGCTTACTGGAGAGATAACTGCTGCTGTACCACAAGCGCCGCATTCGTCGAAGTTAGCGAGTTCGTCTGCTGCGATAGGACGGCGTTCAACTGTCATACCCATATCTTCAGCAAGAGTGATCAAGCTGCGGTTTGTGATAGATGGGAGGATTGAGCTTGAAAGTGGAGTGAGGTATGTGTTGCCTTGGATAGCGAAGAAGTTAGCTGCACCACATTCGTCGATATAGCGTTTTTCTTTTGGGTCGAGGTAGAATACGTTAGAGTATCCCATGTTGTGACTTTCTACTGTAGCAGTCATAGATGCTGCGTAGTTACCACCGACTTTGATGTTACCTGTTCCGAGAGGAGCAGCGCGGTCGTATTTACGACTGAGCATGAATGGAGTAGATTTGAAACCGCCTTTGAAGTAAGGACCTACTGGAGTAACGAATACTACGAATTCGTAGTCGTCAGCTGGTTTTACACCAACGAGAGGAGTTGTAGCGAATAATACAGGACGGATGTAGAGAGAAGCACCTGTTCCGTAAGGTGGGATGAAATCAGCGTTGAGTTCAACAACTTTTTTAACTGCTTCTACGAATTTTTCGAGAGGGAGTTCTGGCATTTGGATACCGCGGCAAGAGTCTTGCATACGGCGACCGCCATCTTCTACGCGGAAGATACGAACTTTACCGTCTACGCCACGGAAAGCTTTCATACCTTCGAAACATTCTTGTGCATAGTGAAGAACTGCAGAAGAGATGTGAAGTGTGATTTCTGGAGTGTCGCTTACGCGGAGTTCGCCCCATGCTTTGTTTGTGTAAGTACAACGAACGTTGTAAGGAGTAGGTACATAGCCAAATCCGAGGCTACCCCAATCAATGTTTTATGCCATTTTTGTTTAGTTTTTTAATTAGTATATAATGTTAGTTGGTAATTGTTTTTAGGTATAGTTTTGCTTCGTTTCCCATATTGAAAAGTAGGTCAATGATGCTTAAGTTTGGAGTGAATCCGAATTTTTGGTCAAAAATTTGATAATATGGTGTGTTTAAATTATTGTACAAAGTTACATTAAATTTTTTAGGATTTATCACTTCTCGTAAATCTTTTGTATTAAAATTTGAATGTTCTACATAAGTATCTGATAGATAGAAGTCTAATTCTGAAATATTGAGTAGTTCAATGGTTTTTTGTTGGATTTCCAGGTTGAAATCGAGTAGGAAACTCCATTTTTTTTGATAAAAAGGGGCGTAGTCGTCGCAAAAATATTCGAAAAAAGGAGTAGAATTGTATGCTGATTGAATAGTGCGCCAATGGAGTTGTTGCCAATTGTCGTGGGTGGAGATTTGAATGTCTTTGATGGGTGTTTTTTCTTTTGGTTTTATAATTGGGATTGTTAAATCTTGGATTCCATTTGTTGTTAGTATTGAGCAACGATTGGTGTATGTTTGTTTTATGTAGTTTGAGTGTATGTCGATTGTGCATCCACCTTGAATTAGATGGGCGTAGTAGAAAATGTTGCCGAGATAAGTTAAAGGGAGAATAGTAGAATTGAGTGTTTTCATTTTTTTAACCCCCATTTTATAAAATATTTAATCATGTTGGTGATATGAATCCAAAGTAGTCGAAATGAGTGATATGAGCCTTGTGTGTGGTTGTGGGTGATTTCTACAGCGGGATACATCACCGTGCGGAAGTGTTTGTGAATGCGACGTGTGAGGTCGATATCTTCGGGATACATGAAAAATCGAGGATCGAATAGACCTACTTTGCGTAGTGCGTCACAGCGAAGGAACATGAAACAACCAGATAAATATGGCACTTCGAGTAGTTGGGATTTATAATTTGGTTGTTGATAGAAAGTGTGATTTTCGAAATAAGCAGTACGTCTTTTAGTCCATGATTTTGGGAGAAAACGGCGTGCAAAAAGGTCGAATGGGGTAGGAAGCTGTTTAGCTAAATATTGAATGTCTCCATTTGGATAGCGCACGAGTGGCATTGTGTGCCCGATGTTGGGATTGGCATCCATAAATTTTACTAAATTAGTTATTACATCGGGAGTAAATTCAATGTCAGAATTTAGTACGAGGTGATATTTAGCAGTAGTTTTTAGAGATTTTTCGAGGGCTATATTGTGAGCACATCCGTAGCCTAAATTTTTGTTGTTAAATATATATGTAGCAGGAAGAAACATAAACGCTTCGGTCATAATTTCAGAATTGTCGATGAGCCATATTTCATCAACCTCAGGACACAAACGTAACAACCGAACTATCTTTTGTACTTCGGGCGCAGGTGTGTGGTATAAAACTATTGAAGCGTTTATCATAATACTTCTTTTGCTTTGTCAAGAGCAGCACGGACTATTTTGTCCATGTCGTAGTATGTGTATTCGGCTAGTCGTCCACCAAAAATGAAATTATTTTTTTGAGATGCTAACGCTCTATATTTTAGATATAAAGCGTTGTTATGAGTATCGTTGATTGGGTAGTATGCTTCTTTGTCGCGATTCCAAGCTATAGGATATTCGCGAGTTATAATGGTTTGCGGTTGAGTGCCATATTCGAAATGTTTGTGCTCGATAATTCGCGTGAAAGGAACATCTTTTTCGGTGTAATTTACAACGGCATTACCTTGATAATTTTCAGTGTCGAGTAGTTGGTGTTCGAATTTGAGACTGCGATATTCTAGTTCACCATAGCAATAGTCGAAATATTCGTCAAGCATACCAGTGTAGACTACAGTTTGAGCAAGAGAATCGAGTTCATTACGTTGTTTGTTGTAATCTATGTTTAGTTGTACTTCGCAGTTTTTGAGTAAGCGAAATATGAGTTTGTTGTAACCTCCTTGGGGTATGCCTTGATAGGGGTCGTTGAAATAGTTGTTGTTATAGGTGAAGCGAAGGGGTAGACGCTTTATGATAAAAGACGGTAATTCGGTAGTTTTACGACCCCATTGTTTTTCTGTGTATCCTTTGACGAGAATTTCGTATATATCACGACCTACAAGTTTTAGAGCTTGTTCCTCAAGATTTTTTGGTTGTATTTTTGCGTATTCTTCGCGTTGCTCTTCAATTTTGATTCTTGCCTCTTCTGGATCTGTAATGCCCCAAAGTTGGCGAAAAGTATTCATATTGAATGGTAAATTGTAGAGTTTGCCTTTGTAATTGGCTAAAGGTTCGTTAGTAAAACGATTGAAAGGTACGATTGAATTGACAAAATTCCAAACTTCAATATCAGAAGTGTGGAAAATATGTGGACCATATTGATGAACATTGATACCTGCAATGTTTTCACAATATAGGTTGCCACCAATGTGAGGACGGCGGTCAACGACAAGACATTTTTTGCCATTTTGAGTGGCTTGATACGCGAAAACTGCACCATAAAGTCCAGCTCCAACGATGAGGTAGTCGTATTCTTTTTTCATTATTTACGATATTTAAGAAATCCGTTGATAGCCCAATGTGCTAGATAGAAAAAACTGCGAATTAGTCCGAGTTTTTCAACTTTGTAATATACTAGGAATTGAGGTTTTATAACTTTCTTTTTGTTGCGTGACACAGAATTGCCTAGTATTCGGTATGAGCCAATTATATTTTGATTGCCCCAAGCTTCTCCCGTTTGCTTTATTATTTCGAGCCAATATATATAATCATCACGTAGAGAACGAAATTCTTCGTGGAGATAGACTTTACCATATTTACTAGTATCGTATAGACCTGTAAGACATGTGATAGAGCAAGTTTTTAGTAGGTCTGTATATGTGATGCGTTGGGGCGGAATAAATGGAGTAAGGCACTCATTGTTGTTGGCATCAATGCGTTTGTGTGCGCCATAAACAAGAAGAGCATTGTGTTCGCGCATAAGAGCCAATTGAGATTCAAGAAAGAAAGGTTCCCATAAATCATCAGCATCAAGTAGGGCGATATAACGACCTTGTGCTCTACGAATACCATTATTTCGAGCTGCTGCAGAGCCTGCATTTTTTTGATTGAACAATTTAATGCGGGAATCAGTGTCGCAATAACTACGTACAATGTTTTCGCTATTGTCCTTTGAGCCGTCGTTAATGATAATCATTTCCCAATTAGTGTAGGTCTGAGATAGAACACTATCTATTGTTTGGGCAACAAAAGCTTCGCCATTATATAAAGGTGTGATTATAGATACTAAAGTTTCTTGCATAAATAGTGTTTTATATTGAATTTTATTAGATGGTATATAATTGATATTCTACTTTTTATTTTTGTATATAGAGGTCTTTTACTTCGAGTGAATAGATTGTTTGATATTGTTGTTAACGAACTATCGTGTCTGCGGTATAGAACAAGTGGTGTGTTTAGGAAGTGAACCTTACCAACTGATTCGGCTATTAGACCAATCCATAGGTCATGACCAAAAATTGAAGTGTTAGGAAATGGTTGTATAGCTTGTAGTATTTTTTTATTGAAAGCCATGCAAGCTCCGCAATACGTGCATTTAATTATATTTTTCAGTTTTCCACTACCGGAATTGTAGTATTGGAAGAAAGAAGAGTGTATAGGATTTAAATTTTGGTCAGTTATAATTGCATCACTGCAGATTAAATCGTAGTATTTCAAAGAGTCAAGTGTGGTAGTATATTTGTTTGGCAACCAAACATCATCTTGGTCGGCTAAAAATATGTATTCTCCTTTAGCTTGTTTTATAGCATTTTCGAAGTTGAACGTAAAATTACGGAAATGACCTTTTATTAGTTTTATTCTTGAGTCATTTATTGATTTAATTATCTCTATAGTTCTATCTGTAGAGTTGTCGTCAGAAATGATAACCTCGTCATCTATATTTATTTGTGATAATATAGATGAGAGTTGTTCGTGTATATATTTTTCTCCGTTATAGGTTGCTATGCAGATAGAATTCATTGTAAAGTGTTGATAATTGCTTGGTATTCTTTAGCAACATCATCCCACGATGATGGTATTTGATTGGAGATGTATATGTTAATTTTATCTATTTGCTCGTTGATTGTTTGGGATGGATAATTAAGAATTTCGGTAATTTTGGAATGAGCATTTTCTTTATTAACGAAATTGAATGTAGATAATTGTGCGTCAGTTGTAAAATTTCCTTTGGTTGTAACAATAATGCAATGGTGTAATAAAGACGCAAGAAACGAACCTCTGCGTTCTGTTAATCCATCTGGGTATGGTAGGTATGCTGTTTTAGTTTGAGATAAAATGTCCGATACTTCTTGATTGCTTTTGTTGAGTAATAATGTTATGTTGCTATTGGATAGTGATTTAAGTAACGGTTCGTGGTAAAAACTAAATTCATCTTGGGTTTGCCCCATAATGTATGCTTTGAAATTTGGATTTGTTTCTTGTATTTTTTTTGCTGTTTCTATATAATCTTCTAATCCTTTTTCGGGGCGAATATATCCAAAATAACCCATATCATACTCACGTTGATTGAAAGAGGGTTGTTTTTCTTTTGTCAATATATTGCTGTATATTTTGATGATAGATGAATTATATTTTAATTTAGGGTATTTTTTTATTGCATATTGACGTTCGAATTCGGTAGTGAAAACAATTTTATCTCCAAATTTTAGAAATATAGATGCCGCTAATTTTCCTTTCCAACCGAGTTGAGAGTATTCGTGTAGTGTTATGATTAGTTTTCGTTTAAGAATTTTAGTAATGTATATAGCTAAAATATGAGGTAAAAGGCTTTTGCCATAACCGACAGTTGGATATTGAATGTTGATAATTTTAGAGTTTGTATTTCTTATGCTTTTTATTTTTTGAAAAAATGTGCTGATACTCCAATTGTTATCTGTATATAGATTCCAATCTTTAGCTTGTTGTGTCGATAGTAGATTTTGGCAGTAATCTCCTACGCCACATTTGCGAGGTGGATATGTTCCTGTGATTATGAGCATTGAGTTAATATTGTTTTCCAATAGTTAATTTTTTCTTTTTTTTGTAATATATAAAATACACAAATTCGTATTAAACTGCTAGTTTTGAGTATTGTATTTGCTATTTTGAATTGTGTTTTAGAGTGATTTTTTATATAAAATTTTTTGCGCGAAGTAAAAAATAGTTTAAGCTTTTTAGTTTGAGATGATAAAGTTTGGCTTTCAAGATGAACTATTTTTGCAGTAGGAAGGTTGTATATCTTATATCCTAATTGTTTGATTCTATATTGTAAATCTGTTTCTTCAAAGTACATAAAGAAATCTTCATCAAATCCATTTAATTTATTGAAAAGTTCGTTATGTATCATCAGGTCTGCTCCTGTTATAAAGGCAACTTCTTTAGGTGTTGTAGTTAAATTGTGTTCGTGTGAGTTGCGATATTTTATTTTCAGTGGTATGTTGCAAAAAAACGCTGATAATTCATCTATTATCGATGGCATCAACATCCAGTACGATAGTGTTGGTTTCAGATTTGCCGAGAATAAATTAGCTCCACATGTCAGTATGTTGTGTTCTTTAGCAAAGTTGTATAATTTGTTTATTGCGTTGTTAATTAAGTAAGTATCAGGGTTTAAAAAGAATAGATACTCTCCTTTAGCGTATTTAGTGCCGAGATTATTACCCTTGCCAAAGCCTAAATTTATGTTAGACTCTATTACTTTGATATTGTTTGAGTTGCAATATGTTTTTAATTTATTCTTTTCTTCGCTAGAAGAGTCATTGTCAACAACTATTATTTCGTACGATATATCACTAGTCAATTCAATCACACTATTTATTGAATTGATTATTAGATTACTACTGTTATAATTTACGTATATTATTGATACGTTCATTTGGTTGTCTATTTTTGGTATTCTGTGTCCCAGAATAACTGAGCTTTTTTTAGATTTCTTGTTTTTATATTTTCTTTGCTGTCGTTTAATAGTTGAAATATGGTTGAAGTTTCAGCTATACCACTTTTTAGGTTAGCGTTTCCAATATATAAATTTTTTAGGCTTACAGCGAATAAACAATATACAAAAAACACTGTCAATTGTTTTGTAAATAGATGTTTGTTTGGTGAATTACAGCATATCGTTATGGCGTAGAATGTGATGATAGGGATGAAATAAGAGCGAAGTCTATTGATAAAAAACCAATAT
>JAFYMM010000156.1 GCA_017550055.1 Paludibacteraceae bacterium | reverse complement strand
TAATGGTGAAGGTGTACGTATTGTGTGGGGGTGTAATGGTATTAAACAGTCTTTCATTTTTACGATGATAATGCTTTTTGCTCGAGGTCCGATGAAGCACAAGTTATGGTTCATTCCTTTAGGTCTGTTTTGTGTCTATTTGATAAACATATTTCGATTGTTACTTCTGACTTATATAGTCCGCGACTATCCCGATTCTTTCGATTTTTGGCATGGCGGAGTAACAAAATATGGTTTCTATGGCTTAATCTTTCTTATGTGGGTTTTATGGAATGACTGCTTAGTGCCTCGATTTAGTGATATAAAAAAAGTTAGCGATTAGTCGCTAACTTTTTTATTTATAGTTTTATACCATTCTGTCTCTGTATAAGATATACATTTGTCATTTTTGCTTAATGCCGATGTCGAAATACCCGAATATACATTTATGTTTATTACCCCTGAGCTATAGGCGTACACTTGCGCTGTATGTGCTTTGTGAGGTATACATTTTGTCATTTGTGCCTGAAATTCACTCAATAGCATTTCATTATTGCATATAGCATCAATATAATCGCCGAGGTCATAAAATATATGAGGTGTGTATCCGTCATAATACTGTACATCTCGAGTCACTTCTGTTGCAGTAGCATTTATTCGCGCTACAATCTCTGCCAAATTTTCCAATTCACTACACTTTGTCACGGCAATTGTGCCGTATGGCGCAGATGGGCTATTGGCATAATAATCATAAAAATCAGCGCATATTGCCTCATAATTAGGAGTTCCAAGCAAGTCTTGTGCTATTTTATGAAAAGGCATTCCAGCTGCCATAATCTCAGCTGGCGAAGCAATCAAGTGTCGACAAACATTTCGTAGTTCGTATGCCACCTCTATCGACGACATATAGCAGTCGTCAAATAGAATATACTCTGCTGTGATATTCGATTTTTTCAACGCATCACGCAGTGTGCTAATGTCAATTCTCGATTCTACATCTGCACCTCCAAATGAGCGTTTCATATCTCGAGCCGGAATCCATGCATCTCCATGGCAACCAATGACGGTTGCAAACTGAGGCGTAGGCGTCTCTCCTTTTGCTAAATTCAGCAACTTCGAAAGTCCATCAACTGTAGTGTATTCGTAGTTGTAATTATCGAATTTAGCAATCGTATCGTGCTGACATCTACCTCGATGCATTTTTATTTCATACATGCAGGCCTCTGTTTTCGATTGCGATATAAACACTACAACGCGATTCGTTTCTAAGTCATTAGTCGTCAATGCGTACTCAAAGTTTATGATATTATTCTCAAAATAATGGGTCAAGTTTGTCGACCATGGATAGAAGAAAAATAGCGTACTCTGAGCTTCTTTCTTTTGTTGCGTGCATCCCGATAATATTGCAATCGCGGTAAATAATATGATAATTAAGCGTTTCATTCATTACTAAAAAGTTAGCGACAATTAGTCGCTAACTTTTCTATAAGTTCTGATTGGTTATTAAAATGGTGAATTTGTCGAAGTCACCTTTATGTCTTTAATCATTAACTGGGTGCTTGTTACATTGTTAAATGTATTGTCTTCCAGCGTATAAACTATGTCAAGCGGGTTGAATGCCTTCAAATCCTGACTGTATTCTGCCATGCGGAATGCAATGCCATTCATCACATTTTCCGACGACTCATCTGTCAATTCAAGTTTCAAGTGCTCATTGTCGCGACCCACTATTTTGCTGGCGCCATTGTAGTCAAACACTCTGTGAGTATAGAAAATTGGTTTCGGATTGCCCGGACCAAATGGCTCAAACTGACGCAAAATGCGAATGAATTTAGGCGTAATGTCCGAAAATTGCAATTTCGCATCAATCTCTATTTGAGGCGTAAGTTGGTGTTCTTGAATGTTTTCAGCTACGTATGTTTCAAAGCGTTTGATAAATTCTTCAAGATTCTCTTCTTTCATCGAAAGACCAGCGGCATACGTGTGTCCACCAAAATTCTCTAACAAATCTCGGCACGAATCAATCGCGCTATACAAATCGAATCCTTGCACCGAGCGAGCCGAACCGCTCACTATGTCATTAGCCTTAGTAAGCACAATCGTCGGTTTGTAGTATTTTTCTGTCAATCGCGAAGCCACAATACCCACAATTCCCTTGTGCCAATTAGGATTATAGACCACAATCGAGCGTTTATCTTTT
>JAFYMM010000155.1 GCA_017550055.1 Paludibacteraceae bacterium | reverse complement strand
CAATGGCGCCATAATCACAAATCCACGAAAATCATCGCTTGCACGGTAGCCAGTCATGGTGTGTCCTGGACGAACCACCATGATATTACTTGATTTAAGTTTATGCTCAACCAAGTCGACCGACACCGATAATTCCCCTTCAATACACACAATTGAAATAAGTGTCTTTAATTTGAATGGGAACATTAGGTGCGAAATAGCCTCAACACTATTCAACACCATCACTCGTTGTGGGCCTTCAAGACCTAATGCGACTTTTCTAGATTTAAATGTATTTGCCATATATTGGCCACTAAAATTGAGAGATTAATCTTTCTACTGCAAAGATAATACATTAATTTAATATGATATTATTTTTTTGTACTTTTGCATAATAAAACAACCTCCATAGCATCATCTCAATGAAAAAAACATTATTATTCATAATCTCAATTTTCGCATGTAGCACATCTTATGCCATATCTATCTCCGACGAGAAGGTTTAAGAAACTCTAAAACGACTCGACTCAGAAATTGAGAAACGAGAAATATATCTCACTCAACAACAAAACACTATTGACTCTCTCAAATCGTCATTTTCAACCGATTCCACAAAAAATCTCAGTTTGTTAATGAAAATTGGCAATGAATATGTTGCATTTGACAACGACTCGGCATTATTCTATTACGAAAAAGGCTACAACCTTGCCAAATCACTCAATATTGACTCCGTGGCAATTTCGTTCAAATTAAAGCGAGCTACCTACCTCCCCCTTGCAGGGTTTATCGATCATGCCAACGATGAATTCAATTCAATTGACACCACTCAACTCAGTTCCACCTTACTAACACAATACTACGAAACTGGGAAACAGCTATATTCTTATATATCTTCATACTTTGTCAACTACCCTAGCACATCATCTAAATGGTATACACTCTCTCTTAACTATCAGGCACAACTTATAGATAGACTAGACCACTCCTCACAGACATACAAACTCCATATCGGCGAACAATATCTTGATTCGGGAGAAATCTCTAAAGCCAAAGCAACACTCGAAGAAACTCTTAACTCTCTCAACGAATCAAGCAACGAATATGCTCGTACTGCCCACGCCTTAGCTCGCATAGCCTCAATCGAGAAAAACGACAACGAATACATTTACTATCTGGCACTCTCGACCATTGCCGACATCAAATCGGCCACACTCGAAGTTGTGTCAATGCAAGAACTCGGGGCAAAACTGTTTGAGCTAAACGATATCTCTCGCGCTCACACCTATTCATCAATTGCTCTCGCCAATGCCGTGCGATGCAAAGCAACTATGCGCATGATTCAATCGTCAAAGGCGATGCCTATTATCGACCAAGCACACACAATTGAAACGCAAAACTGGGAACGAATAAAATATTATATCAACATCGAAATTTTCGCACTCGTGCTAACCCTCGTCGCAATATTGATATACCTTTACTTAAAAAACAAACGACTCAACATCGTTCAAAACAATCTCGTCATTGCCAATAATATTAAAGAGGTATATATTAGCCAATTCCTAAACCTCTGCTCTACATATATGTCAAACCTATCACAATTTAGCGACATCGTAAATCGCAAAATCAGTAGTGGCAAAGTTGAAGACTTATACAAAATTACCAAATCGGGCAAATTCATCGAAGAGCAAAGTAAAGACTTCTACGATATCTTCGACAACGCCTTTCTCAACATTTACCCCACATTTATTGAAAGCGTGAATGATCTACTTCGCCCCGATATGCAAATCGAACTT
>JAFYMM010000154.1 GCA_017550055.1 Paludibacteraceae bacterium | reverse complement strand
TATAGCATTTTGTTTTTAGACAGAAAGACAGAAGAACATATTATTTCTTTGACATAAAGGTATTGCTTTTGCTTCGCAAAATCTTGACATTAATGACTGATAGGCTATGCGGATTTGATATTTTATAGTAAGAGTGGGTTGGTGTGGATTTCGGGTTCTTCCTCTTCGTCGAAGCCATTGGTGATGACTTGGTGGATGGCGAGTTCGGCACTGAGAAGGCGTGTACCCCAGAAGGCACGGAAATCGTCGATGCAGATGATGAGGGCATCGTTCATGAGATCCTCGTTGCCAGTTTTGGCCACCTCGGTGAAGTCCTTGAGCGATTGATACACATCGGCAATATCCTCAGAGATAGAGGCTGCGATGACGCTATCGCTGAGAGCAATGTCGGGGTGGATGGCAGTGAGATATTGGTCCTTATCGCCAAGGAGATTTTGAATGTCGCCACGCACCGCTTCGTAGTCGTTTTCGTCGACAAATTTTTCGGGAGCCTCGTCGTAAATGGCATTTTTGGTTTCGACCATTGCCGCTTTGAGATAGATGAGAGGCAATAGTTTAGAGAGTTTATTTAGGAAATCGGTTTTGTCGGAAAGAGGGTGTTCGATGAATTTGCAGAATTCCACCGCTACGGTGAGAAATTCGATGCTACCTTTAGCGAAATGTTTCATATTGTAGATTTTTGGATATTAGACATTAGATATCTTAGTAAAATGTTATAGCAAATACAATTTGGCGACCGAGTTGTTGGTTGAGTTTTTGGATTAGTTCGGTGCGTTGCATGAAGAGGTCGTTGCGTAGGACGGCAGATTTTATACGGACTTTTAGAGCTCCATTTTCGAATGTTTCGCCTTCGCTATAACGCACCATAGTGGGACCTAACATCTTTCGCCAGGTGTCGATTGCGTGTACAGCATCGAGACCCTTTGCAGATTCGGCACCAACAATTTTGCGTAAATCGGTTGAGAGCACTTCTCCTATGCGTTGAACTTTTTTGAAATACATTTGTTTTGAGTTGAAAGTTGAAAAAGATGAAGGATGTTTCTATTTGTTGATTATGTTTGTTTGTAAATATTTGTGTTAGGAAACTTTCTGTTATTCTGTTGTTTTGTTTTTTTCTTGTTTTTGTTGTTTGCGTTCTTCGCGACGAATTCTTCGTTCCTCACGACGTTGTTGATTGTTGAGTCGTGACTCTTTGATGTTGTTTTGCCAACTTTGCCAAAGCTCTTTTAGGCTGTTAAAGTTTTCAGAATATATGAGACCGATGCCTTGAGTGGTGAGGCCTTTTTTGAACTCGCGGTAGTCGTTGGTGTGGGTGTATGCTTTAGCACGAAGTTTACCCGATTGTATGAGTTTGTATTCGAAGTCGAAATCGCTAATGAAAGGCGTAGAAGAGAGAGCATCGTCGCGATAACCGAGGTTACCGTTGATGCTTATTCGGCTAGTAGGCGAATAGACGAAATTGAATTCATATTCATTTGTGCGTGTATCACCCTCGCCAGTAGTGCGGAAATTGACCCCGAATCCCCAATTGTCGAACATTTGAGAAGCCCAGTTGTTGAGTTGGGCAGATAGGGTAGATGACACAACAGAGTATAGCTCGTTTTGGGTGAAAATGTTGCTATTCTGTAGGTTTTCAGGTGGAATGAATTTGCCGAGAATGAGTAGAGCGATGATTTGTCGGTTCATCAATTCGTCGGTATTTACCGTATTTTGCAATGCTCGGTTTAGTTCCTCTTCAGAATTAGGCAGATTGAGGTCGAATTTAACGTTAGGTTGAGTCAATAGGCCAGTAAGGTTGAGCAGACACTGAACAGGCACACTAGTGCGCGACGTGTTGGAAAGTACAGCTTCGTCGAGAATTTCGGCAAGGTCGGCTGTAAGTTGATAATAAGCATCGATGTTGAGGTTGGCACCGAGAGGGTCGCCAGTCCAGATGAGCGAACTACCTTCTTTTACGAAGAACTCCTTGCGAAGAACATTTTGGAATGTAAAGAGATATTTGCCTTGTTCGATTTGTACAGTGCCATAGATTTTCATATCATCGGCATTGATGTCGTACGTCACGCGAAGGTTGCCCGAACCATTGCCCGTAAGCATATCGCCAGCTTTTGAGTCGATAATGAGGTCGAGGTGAGCGTCAGGGGTGATGTCGAGCATAAGGTCGAGTATGATATTGGTCTCGGCAGGCTCTTCTTTTATTTTAGTATTATTGTCAGAATTGGTGATTTCGTTGATGTTTTGGAATATGACGAATGAATTTTCGCTAGCATAGTAGTTGTCGATAGGTATCACGACGTTAGTGCCTTTGTCGCTACGAGCAAGGCAAGTGATATTGATAGTTTCTTCATTGCCATATATGCGAGCAGTGCCTGTGCCATAGACCTTTCCGTAGAAGCTTTCCATATCTTCGCGGGTAGTGTTCATAATGAGCATATTGTTGACATTGAGGTTAAGGTCGAGTTCAACATTTTCAAAATAATTGTGATTGATTTGACCTTCAACATAGCCAGGGTGGCCTTCGGCATCATATACATCAATATGACCAAATTGTATGGTGTTTTTGTCAACAAAAATAGAGTCGGAGAAATAGAATGCTGTTTTAAGAAAATCTATATAGATAGAAGCATTTTGGGCGTATGCAGCTACGTCAACCGCAACCTCTTTTTTCTTCGTATATCCGTGGATATGAACATCGCCCCAAGCATTGCCTTTGACACGACCAAATATTTCGGCTAGGTAGTAGTCGATGAAAGCTACATCAATGCCATAAGCCTTGCCTTTGATGTCGAGCGAGTCGTTAGGTATGAAATAGTTGCCACCAAGTATGGCAGTAGTGTCGTTGTAATCGTTGGTGACTGTACCATCGAATCGAAGGCTTGTGGTAGAGTGGTCGAAATTGCATGTTGCAACTGCGGTACCAAAATACGAGCCATCGAAGAAGAAGTTTTCAGAAATAACATCGGCATTGATTTCTGGCAATATGAGGGTATTGGCTATAGAAGCGCTGCCATTGACAATACCTCCAATTGATATCGCTGTTTCTTCAGGCAATAGTTCATCTATGTAGTTGAGAGAGATGTCTTTGAGCTGAATGTCGATTGTGTCTTTTTGATTCTTAGAAGCGATGCCGTTGATGGCTATGAATTGGTCGTCGTTGCTATGAATTTTGAAGTCATCGACAATCACTTCGTTGAAATCGCTCCAAATCGTGCTTTGGTCAATAATCCAAGATTTGTTTAGGAGTATAAGTTCTGTTGGCAGAATTGTGGTGTTAGTAGTTAGTTGTGAGTTGAGAGATGAAAGTGCAGTTTGGGTAATAAATTCGCCTGCAAATAGTTTGGCTGTATTATTATTGTCCCAATTGATGTTGGTAAGTATTGTGTCGTTAGCTGCACTTATGTTTATAGCAGCGTTTAGATGACTATTTTTTAAGTCAGTGGTAGCTGATAGTGCGAGGTTTAGCGAGTTGTTTTCGTTGTTGATATTGAAGTTTATGCTATCGATATTCGTTTTTCCATTCGATATATTAGGGATATGTATTCTAGTTTCTACATCGTTGGTTATAGAATTGAGATGGGCATATATAGATATATTGTCGGTTGTGTACCAAGGAATGTCGAGAGTTTGTAGCAGAGGTTTCAGTGGTTCGATTGTGAGAGTACAAGTGATATTGTTGGTTTTATTGGTGTTTTTTTCTAAATTTTTTAGTATAGGCATTGATTTCGATGCAATAGATATAACATGATTGGCTAATGCAGATATGGTGTAATTGCCTGTAATGCCTCCATTTATTATGTCAGACTCGATAGATGCAGCTGTGATAGAGTCGTTCTCTGCATTCAGAGACAATCGGTTTAAGAAATAAGATTTTTCACCATTTGTAAGCGATAGAGAGTCGATATTGGCATAGCCTGCCATAGTTGACCATTGTTCGCCTGAGAAGTCGGCTTCGGAGGTTAGAGATATAGTAAGATTTGGATGAGACTCGATTAAATTAAGTTTGTTAAGATTAAGATTTTTGAGCTCAGCCGTAAAGTCAAAATGGTTTGTATTGTCGATTTTAGCCAGTTGTCCGTTGAAATTGAAATATCCATTTGGGTCGTCAAGCAGGAATTTACCAGCGAACATAGTAGGCGTGATTTCTCCATCAATGTTGATGTTTTTGTAGTTGTAGTTTCTGAAACCGAATGTGTTAATGTTAATTTTTGTTTGTGCCGAAAAAGGTTGTTTAGTGCTTAATTTGATTTGAGAATTTGAGTTAAATGAAATGCTATTTAGGTCAGATTTAGGCAATAGCTTGTTGAGGTGTAGGCAATTAGAGCCTATGCGACCATTTATTAAGAAGAGGTTGAAATTGTCGCGTATTTTGAGGTTTACATCAGTTTTGATGCTACCAATGTCGCTTGATAGATTACCATAAAGTACAAGATTTGAGGTGTATCCAGAGATATCGCCAGAGTATTGGCATAGACCGAGATTGCCCATTTCGTCGGGGAGAATAAATGGTTGTTTAGATATATTTGCAATAAGGTCTTGAACTGAAGCTTTGTCGAATCGTATGTGGTTGATTGCACCTTTGAAATAGGTCTGTTTTATGTCGGGCAGTCCTAATGCCTCGATATTGGCACTTATGGATAGGGTATTGCCATATTTGGCTTTTAGGTTAGTTGCCTTAATGTCATCAAGAGTACCATCTATTTTGGCTGAAATAGATGTGTGTTTCTTTAGTTGTTC
>JAFYMM010000153.1 GCA_017550055.1 Paludibacteraceae bacterium | reverse complement strand
GGTAAGCGCGCTTTGGTTATTTGCACAATTTCCGACTGTGTTTTCACTGGCGAGGCTACAACTGCCGAACAACGTCAAACATCTTTTACAAATATGATGGACGTAGCTCTTGGGCATCTTGATTAATATATTTATCAAATAAGAAAGACGCAATCAAATATTTGGTTGCGTCTTTTTTTTATTAATTAGGTTTGTTGTGTTGAAAAAAACTTATTTTGTTTTGTATGAACAGCGCACTTTGCCTTTTTGTATGTTTTGGAGTTTGCTTCCAATCATTTGGCGGCGGAGTGGCGACACTCTGTCGGTGAAGACATGGCCTTCGAGGTGGTCATATTCGTGTTGCACGATGCGAGCAAAGAAGCCTTTGAAAGTTTCGGTGTGTTCTATAAAGTTTTCGTCAAAATAGTGCACAGTTACTTCGGTTGGGCGAGTAACCTTTTCGTGAATGCCAGGCACACTGAGACAGCCCTCTTCATAGGCAATAGTCTCTTCGCTATGGTCGATTATTTCAGGATTGATAAATACGCGTTTAGCTGTTTCGATTTCAGGAAAATCCTCTTTCATTGGAGTTGCATCAATCACGAATAGGCGTATAGCAAGTCCGATTTGAGGAGCAGCAAGCCCTACACCATCAGAGTTGTACATAGTTTGAAACATATTGTCAAGTAACTCTGCAAGGTTAGGGTAGTCGGCTGTGATGTTTTCAGTCTCTTTGCGTAATACTGGTTGTCCGAGTAAATAAATAGGGAGAATCATAATTTTTATTATAGTCAAAGGTTTACAGTCTATAGTCTACAGTCGGTTGCGGTCTATCGACCGTTGTCTGTTGTCTGTTGACAATTTATAAAACGTTTAACACTTGTTCTTTGATTTGTTCGAGTTCGTCTTTCATTTTCACTACGATGATTTGCATTTCGCTATGGTTCGATTTCGAGCCTAAAGTGTTGATTTCGCGACCCATTTCTTGTGCGATGAAACCAAGTTTCTTGCCCGGAGCATGCTCTTTGTCCATAGTTTCGATGAAATACTTGAGGTGGTTGCGAAGACGCACTTTTTCTTCGTTTATGTCCAACTTCTCAATGTAGAAAATCATTTCTTGTTCGAGACGATTGCGGTCAACGGCAATTTTGTCTTCGAGAGTTTTTAGTCCCTCTTCTATGCGCGATTTGATTTTTGTAAGGCGTTCGCTTTCGTAAGGTTCTACTTCGGCGAGCAGATTGCCAATACGATTGATTTTTTCGATAAACATATTTTGTAGCGAGCGACCTTCTTGTATGCGGAAAGATTCGATTTGGGCAAATGCCTCATCAAGCAAGCGAAGTATTACGTTCCATTCCTCTTCGTCGAGCACCGACATTTCGGTTTTAAGTACCTCTGGCATGCGTAGTATGACTTCCATCATATTGGCAGGAACGGGCATGTTCAGTGCGGTGCAAGTGTCGGTTATTTGTCCTTTATAGTTCTCGACAACAGCTTGATTGATGCGAGTTGCGGCAGTAGCACCAGCATCTTCTATGTATAGCGAGAGGTCAATTTTGCCACGTTCAAGTCGAGCGGCAATGGCATTGCGCAGTTCGATGTCTTTCTCACGATAGAGAGCAGCAATGCGAGTTTGCACGTCTAATTGTTTAGAATTGAGCGATTTGATTTCTATGACAATTTTCTTGTTATTATATTCACAAGAGGCCTTGCCGAAGCCAGTCATTGAGTGAAGCATCTTTAATTAATTATTCATTGATTTAATGTGCAAAGATACGAAAAAAAGTTGAAAATATAAAGATTTCGGCAAAAATACTGAAAAGTAGGGATGCACGAGATGTGCGTCC
>JAFYMM010000152.1 GCA_017550055.1 Paludibacteraceae bacterium | reverse complement strand
TCGTCGAAAAATGAGATGAAGATAGTGTGTCGTTACCCTCAGTTCTTTGCTACGCATAAACTTTTTGTAAATATATGCAAGCATAGCAAGTTAAATGCAGATGGAGATGGTAAGGGCGGAACGTATTTTGGAGCAACAGGATGTGGTAAGAGTTATACGATGTTGTTTTTGACGAGGATGTTGATGAGAAGCAGAGAATTTGCGAGTCCGACAATAGTGTTGATTACAGACCGTACGGACTTAGATGTGCAATTGTCGGAACAATTTGGTAAAGCAAAAACATTTATTGGTGATGATTGTGTTGTGGCGGTGGAGAGTAGAGCAAAATTGCGAGAGCATTTGCAAGGTCGCACAAGTGGAGGTGTGTTTTTGACAACTATACATAAATTTACGGAAGACACGCAGTTGTTGTCGGAACGAGCAAATATAATATGTATCTCAGACGAGGCTCATAGATCGCAAACTAATTTGTCGCAACAGGTAAGGCAGACCGAGCGAGGAGTGAGACGTAGTTATGGTTTTGCTAAATATTTGCACGATTCGTTGCCAAATGCGACATACGTAGGATTTACAGGTACGCCAGTAGATGCTACGATAGATGTTTTTGGCGAGGTGGTAGATGCCTATACAATGACAGAGTCGGTAGCAGATGAGATTACACGACGAATTGTGTATGAAGGGCGTGCGGCAAAGGTGTTGTTGGATAATGATAAATTGGCAGAAATAGAACGCTATTATGAGAAATGTGCAGAAGAGGGGGCTAATGAATATCAGATAGAAGAGAGCAAGCGAGCAGTGACACAGATGGAACGCATATTGGGTGACCCAGATAGATTGAGAGCTGTGGCGGAGGATTTTGTTGCCCATTATGAAAATAGAATAGCAGAGGGTAGTACGGTAGAGGGCAAAGCAATGTTTGTGTGTTCGAATAGGACGATTGCGTATAACTTGTACAAAATAATCTTAGAGTTGCGACCATTATGGGGTGTGAAACCTAGTGGGGCAATTGCTTTTGGAGGTATGAGTGTGGCGGCAGATGATGAGATGGAATATGGAAATAAGCCATTGCCAATGGAGCGAATGAAGTTGGTGATGACTCGCAATAAAGATGACGAAAAAGAGCTATATGAATTGTTGGGCTCGGATGAAGAGCGCAAGAAATTGGATGTACAATTTAAGAATCCAGAATCGAACTTTAAGATTGCCATAGTAGTTGATATGTGGATTACGGGATTTGATGTGCCATGTTTGGATACTATGTATATAGATAAACCACTACAACAACACACTTTGATACAGACTATTTCTCGTGTGAATAGAGTATATCCAGGAAAAGAAAAGGGTTTGGTGGTGGATTATATTGGTATAAAGAACAATATGAACGTGGCATTGAAAAAATATGCTAATGGAGGCGAGGATATAGGTTCGATTGAAACAGTAGAGCAATCGTTGACGATGGTGAAGGATGAATTGGATATTGTGCGTAGGATGTTTGTGAATTTTGATTACTCGAAATTTGTTATAGGTACGCCACTCGAGCAGTTGGAGTGTTTGAATAGAGGTGCCGAGTATATGCAACGGACAAAAGAACAAGAAAATTTGTTTATGGGGCATACCAAAAAGTTGAAATCGGCTTTTAATCTTTGTGCTAATAATGAAAATATTACTTCAGTAGAGCGAGAAGATATTTATTATTTCTTTGGTGTGCGCTCAATTATATATAAATTGACGAAAGGAGATTCGCTCGATGCGTCGCAGATGAATGCACGAGTGAGTAAAATGATAGAAGAGGCTATTCAGTCGGAAGGAGTAGAGGAGATTGTGCAGATAGGTAATGAAAATGATAATTTGGACTTGTTGAGCGAGGAGTATATGGAGCGTCTTGCCAAATTGAAATTGCCAAATATGAAAGTGAAATTGATGGAGAGATTGTTGAAAATGGTGATTTCGGATTTTCAGAAAGTGAATAAGATGCAAGGTGTAGATTTCTCGAAACGATTGAATGATTTGGTGGTGAAATATAATGACCGTAGCGATAGTGCAGTATTTGCAGACGAGGTGTTGACTGAGGTGGCAAATCAGATGGCTGAACTTTTGAAAGAGATAAATAAAGAGAAAAATTCGTTTAAAGAATTGGGTATAACATACGAAGAAAAGGCTTTTTATGACATATTGAAATCTATCGCGAAACAATTTAATTTCGAATACCCAGAAGATAAATTGTTGGCGTTGGCATCAGAGATTAAAAAGATAGTA
>JAFYMM010000024.1 GCA_017550055.1 Paludibacteraceae bacterium | reverse complement strand
TATTGGTGCAGTAGTGCCAGCATTGCCTGGTCCGCCATTGGGCTATGTGGGTTCGTGTGGGGAGATATTGGTCTTCGTCTCTCTATATATCATTACCATTTCAGGCTTATCAAATGGTGTTGGAAAAATGTTCGGTAGATGTTTATGATTGGTTTCGAGGTAGCTCGGCATTTATACGTCCTGTTTGTCCATAGTTATCTGTAAAAATTTGTACTTCTGTTAAAACTAAAAATTTGATTTATGGAAATTTTCTTATTTATTCTTTCGGCGTTGTTGATTATTGTGGGGAGTATTGGTGCAGTAGTGCCAGCATTGCCTGGTCCGCCATTGGGCTATGTGGGACTATTGTTGTTGCAACTTACTGATAAAGTGCAGTTTTCTACATCATTTTTGGTGGTGTGGGGGATTGTAGTTTTGGCAGTAACGATATTAGATTATTTGTTGCCAATTTGGACAACAAAAAAGGTGGGCGGTTCGAAAGCTGGTATAAATGGCAGTATAATAGGCATGGTTGTCGGTATTATATTTACGCCTATAGGCATGATACTTGGTACACTTCTTGGAGCTATTATAGGCGAGATTATTGGAGGTGCATCGGGTGATAAAGCATTGAAAAGTGGATTAGCTACATTCGTAGGTACGATGTTGAGCATTGGCATTAAGCTAATTGTTTGCGTGTCTCTACTGATGTATTATATAATTGAATTGTTTTAAACTATTATGTATAATGTGGGTCTAAAAAAGTAAAGGAGGATATATTATGAAACGATTAATGTTATATGTTTGTGCATTGTGCATTGTGCATTGTGCGTTTTCTCAACGCTATGACTATGATGATATCTATTTTAACCCTAAAAAAGACATCAAACCTGTGGTTGTAGAACAACCTAAAGTTCTTGAAGAAGAACCTGTTATTTCCGAAGGTGCTTATTCTGACGATGGTATGTCTTATACAGCTCGTATCAATATGTTTCATCGTGCAGAGGATTCTACACAACAACGTCTTGCTCATATTGCCGACCCTAATTATACTACTAATGTATTTGTACTTACAGATGGGCAATATGTTGTAGATGTCAATGGTAATAACATTGAAATAACTGAAAACTACAATTATCCGTATATGGATTGGAGCAATACCTATTGGAATAATCCTTATTATTACGGACCATATTACTCGTCAAGTTATTATTGGAATCGTAGCCTATATGGTTGGTATGGCAACTATGGTTGGTCGGTAGGTTTTTATGATCCATATTTCTATGGTTTCTATAATCCATGGTACGACCCATTCTACACTCCTTATTGGGGTTATGCAGGCTATTATGACCCTTATTGCGGACATTATCACCACCATCACCATCATGGCTATTACCCTCATTATGGCGGCGGTGTACACAAACCGCATCATCCAAAACCAGATTGGAGCGATTATGTAGCTCGTGGCAATGAAAATGAGCGTCGCAATGTTAATAGCACTTCACGTTTAGCAACAAATGTTGCAGCTTCTAATAGAGTAGCAACATCATCGCCTACTGCTGTTCGTCGTATAAGTGACAAAAGTGTATCAACATCAACTGTTCGTGGTGCATCTACTTCTAATAGCACATCTGCGTCAACCAGCGCACAACGTCGTAAGACAACAACAACAGCATTGCCTGCGCGTCCAACAACATCTCGTGAGGTAACGCCAACAGTGACAACATCGAGTCCAACAACATCGGTAGTGCGTTCTTCTTCAACTACACGTAATTCTTCTAATGTAAGAAGTTCGTCATCAACGACTACTCGTTCTACATCAACATATCGTCCATCATCAACATCGACACGTTCTTCTGGTGGTTTCAGTGGTGGCAGTAGCAGTGGCGGTGGTCGTTCGGGAGGTTCAAGTTCATCTAGTACACGTCGTAGATAATAGATTATAGATAATAAATTAATAGATTATAGATATGAAACGAATAATATTGTCGATTTGTGCATTGTGCATTGTGCATTGTGCATCGTCTCAAGGATTGATGGATGTTTCTCGTATGGCGAATACTGATATTATGGGTACAGCTCGCTATATGTCTATGGCTGGCTCTATGGGGGCTCTTGGGGGCGACCCATCGGCTGTGCTCGACAATCCTGCTGCGCTTGGTATTTATCGTTCGTCGGAGTTGAGTTTCACGCTCAATGCCACACCATCGGTTACACGTTCGATTTCTCCAACTAATGCAATGAGAGCCAATGATTTCTTTTTCAATTTCAATCAGTTGAGTTATGTAGTCTCTTCGCAAACAGGCAAAGATGAGGGTTATGTTTCAAGCAATTTTAGTTTCACTTATAATCGTTTGAAGGATTTTCATCGTCAAACTTCTGTTGCCGCAAATGGCACACCTTCAATGACTAATATGATTGCTGATTTTAGTAGTGGATTTTATCCATCTGAAATACATGAAGATAATCTCTATGCTCCATATATGTCAATTCTTGGTTATCAAGGTTATTTGATGGATCCGATGAATCCCGATTCGATGTATTATACTCCTTATGCTTATGAGGCAAATCGCATGGCTTATAAAGGCGAAGAGAGTGGACGCATTGAGGAATATAATTTTTCGTATGCGGCCAATATTGGTCATTATCTTTATGTCGGAGCAGGACTTGGTATGCAGTCGCTTAACTATCAATTGATTTCTTATTCTGGCGAGATGTTTGATAATGGCGCAAGTGCAACATTGAGGAATGTATTTAATACGTCGGGTATAGGTTGGAATCTTCGTATTGGTTTTATTGCACGTCCAGTGTCGTGGATGCGTATAGGTGCATCGTTCCAATCGCCAACTTGGTATTCTCTTTCAGATAGTTACTATGCAAAAATTACAGGCGAAGGCACATCTGCCGATTATTCACTTGTTGAGTATTCAACGCCTACATCGCGCAGTAGCTATGGATTCAATTCTCCGCTTAAGGCGCAGGCTTCTGTCGGTTTTGTGTTGGGCAAAGTGGCACTTGTCAATGTTGATTATCTTTATACTCATAATGTAGGTATGAAACTAAAAGGAGAATCGTCAGACTATCTTTTTGCAGAGCCTGAATTTGTGTATGAAAACAACGAGATAAAAAATTACTCACTTTCTACTCATACAATCAAGGCAGGTGCAGAGTTTCGTATAGCCTCGCAATTCTCGTTCCGTGCAGGAGCTGCGTATCGAACACCTAATTTGGCTACTAATGCAACACGCACATTGCTTGATAATACTACTCGTACCGATATGGAAGTGTTTATTGACCGAGGCATGATTTATGCTTCAGGTGGTTTTGGCTATCGCTACAATGGTTTTGGTGTAGATATCACTTATGCTTATAGTCAACAAAATCAAGCTTTTTCGCCATTCCAACCAGGAGCAGAACTTCTTGGTAATGGATATTATGGTGTTGCAAATCCACAACCACAATCACATTTGGCAAATATCAAAACAGTGCGCCACAATGCAGTGTTGACAATATTGTATAAATTCTAATGTATGAATAAAATTTAGGCGCATTAGCGCCTATTTTTTTATATTTCAAATTTTTAATATATGGGAAATAAAGAAGAAATAATATTGCCTAAGGGGTTTGAGGAGATGGTGCGAGGAGTGATTGGTAATGACCAGTGGGATGCGTTTGTTGGGGCATTGTCGGATGAGCCATCGGTGAGTGTTCGTATTAATGCACAATGCATAATGCACAATGCACAATTAGATAATGGTCAACAGGCGGCTGTGAAGTGGTGTGAGTGGGGGCGATATTTGGCAGAGAGACCTAAATTTACGTACGACCCGACGTTTCATGCGGGGGCATATTATGTGCAGGAGGCATCGTCGATGTTTGTGTGGCAGGCATTAGAACAATATGTTGAGAAAGATGCTGTTGTGTTGGATATGTGTGCCGCTCCAGGTGGAAAATCTACTGCTATAGCGCAATATTTATCGAAAGATGGCTTCTTGGTGTCGAATGAGTATGTGTCACAAAGGGCGCATGTGTTGGTGGAAAATATTACTAAATGGGGTGCGCCTAATTGCTTGGTTACGAATAATGCACCTCGACATTTTGAGAAATTGAAGGTGAAGTTTGACGCTATATTGGTGGATGCTCCATGTTCGGGCGAGGGAATGTTTCGTAAGGATGAGCGAGCAAGAGAGGAGTGGAGTCCTGCGAATGTAGAGATGTGTGTGGAACGTCAGCGCGAAATATTGGAGTCGGCTTGGGAGGTGTTGACCCCAGGCGGAGTGTTGATTTATAGCACTTGTACGTTCAATAGTCACGAAAATGAGGAGCAAGTGCAGTGGTTGATTGATGAGATGGGGGCAGAGTATTTGCCTATTAAGATTGGCGAAGATTGGATGATTACGGAAACGGAGAGAGGCTATAGATTTTTGCCACATAAGACACGTGGGGAAGGGCTATTTCTTGCGGTGGTGAGAAAACCAAGACAGATTACAGATGATAGGCTCCAGAGTAAGAGTGAGAAAAGGGGGAAGAATAAGAAGTCAATAGTCAACAATCAACGGTCAATGGTTGATGTGAGGGTAGCTGATTTGTTGGAGGGGGATTTTGTGGTAATGGAGTGTGAGGGGCGATACCATGCAGTGCAGAATTCGCGTGTAGACTTAGTGACAGAATGTCGTAAGATGTTGAATGTGCTAGCCTTTGGAGTGCAGATATTTGAGCAAAAAGGCAAGGATTTGATTCCGCAAGCATCATTGGCAATGTCGCAAGCATATAAGCGAGGAGCTTACCCAGAGGTAGAGTTATCCTATGAAGAAGCTATCTCTTTCTTAAGAAAAGAGGCTATTCTTTTGGCTGATGCACCACGAGGATTTGTGCTTGTAACATATAACGGATTACCACTTGGTTGGGTGAAAAATATAGGTAATCGTTGCAATAACTTGTATCCTGAGTTTTGGCGTATAAGGAATTGATTTTTCTTAAAATATATGGTGTTAATTTTAAAAACTTCATTCTATCCCTTGTAGAATGAAGTTTTTTGTTATTTGTATAGAATTGAATGTAAAAACTATTATTCGCATCATAAAATGATGTGAATAATCTATTTTTTCTCGTCAAAATTTGTCTGTTTAAGAAAAAAAGTACTATTTTTGCAATGAAAAACAAGTGTATTTGTTGCATTAAATGATTTGAATATGAAACACCCGGTTTGGATATGGCAGTATGAACAATGGCCCTATTTTTGTTGGAATGACAAAAGTATTATATCGTTGTTAGCTCAAGTGCGAGAAAAACAAGGTTGTCTATTAGGATTGATGAGTGGTTTAGGTTTTGATGAACAAATACATAGTGCGTTGAATGTGATGACAGAAGACATACTTCGTAATTCAGAAATAGAGGGTCTATTGTTGAATCCAACTCATGTGCGTTCATCAGTTGCGCGTTATTTGGGTTTGGAAATAGCAGGTTTACCCGAATCCGATCATTATACTAATGGTGTAGTGCAAGTGATGATGGATGTTGTGCAATATGCCGATAAAGCACTTACAGTGGAGCGATTGTTTAGTTGGCATGCCG
>JAFYMM010000151.1 GCA_017550055.1 Paludibacteraceae bacterium | reverse complement strand
CTTGTCCGTTGACAATCAAATATCCACTTTCTACAGATATTACATCATTGTTGCTTGACGAGAATGTCAATTCTGTATCACAGTCAGAAGTTGCAATTTCGTTTTCAGCATAATTGGTTCCATAAGCTAATATTTTATCTTCTCTCCATGTTATAGTTGGGGTCTTTTTTGATGCAGTACCTGATACTTTTATTTGAATTTGTTCGTTTGTGCCTGTATCTGTTATCGTAATGATAGCATTTGTTTCTTTGTCTGCTTTACTTGGGGTAAATACAATATCAAAATTTCCTTTACTATCTGAGGTTGAACAAAAATCGTTGCTTCCTGCAATTTTTACTACATCTGAATGGAGTGAGTTGTTATGTCGTATTTTGAAATCTGTTGGATTAGATGATGAAACTGTAATATTTCCATTTGTTGATGAAAGAAATGAATGAAAATCAATAGCATAGTCGTATGAACTACCCATTACTGCATTAGTGAAAGTGTAATCTTTCGAAATACCACTTGCTAATATTATGTGGGGAGCCATTTTTACTTTTAAATTTTTTAAGGTTCCTGTGCCAAACAAGCCATCGCTTTTTACTTTCTCAAAAACAATCGCCCTTGCGTTTTCATTTGTAATAGAATTATTTGTAAATGATTTGAAATTTGTGTCTTTATTTGTTTCTTGTGATGTTGCGCTACCCCAACTAAAGTTTTCTTTTTGGTTTTCTTTGTCTTTTTCAAACTCAGTTAGATTGTTTGGTGCAGCATTGAGATAAACTTTGAATTTGTTGTAATATACATATACTACAGCCCAAACCCTACTACATTTTACTTCGTATGATGCAACATTAGAAGGATAATCATAATAATAATTTAAATTTTCGTTTTCGCCAAAAGTAATTTCTTCAGTATGATAAATAGAATACCAAGTGTTTCCATCTTTGTATGCTGTAGCGTACTTATATTGAGATGCTGCATTTATATTTTGTATAAAAATAAATGAACATAAAAGGACAAATAAATATTTGAAATTTTTCATATAGTTGTGTATATTTTTTTGCAGTTTTGGGTTATTGTTTGATTAGTTGGGTTTATTGGGCTATTCGAGTTGGACGAATGAAACACAAAAACGTACAAAGTTACAAAAAAACTCGCGTGGGCGCACACATTATATATAGCGAGATGACTGAATTGTTGTCTTTTGTAACTGAACTGAATCACGTCCATTCCTGAATTGCATATTCAATTATCTATCATGGTTCTTTGTCAATTTAGTTGAAAAATCAATAAGAGTATCTCCCCTAAACTAAATATAAACACTCAAAACTATGGTAGCGCAATATTGTCCCCCTAAAACATGGGGACGAGCCGAAGGCGGATGGGGTTGAAATAAGTAATTGAAGCATTACTTTCAACTAAATTGACGAATCTCCCAACCTTCTCCCATACTATAACATATGATAAATATACTATAAATATACTATAAATATAGGATAAATATACCATAAATATAAGATAAATATACTATAACCATATATGTGAGCAATCATTATTATACTTTCAACTATGGTACAAAAAAATACGCCTTTCAACAGAAAGGCGTATTTTACAATGTATTATGTGTTGAGAAATTACTCTGAAATAGTTTCTTTGAATATTTCGGCAACTGTTGGGTGTGGGAATACCACTTTTTTGAGTTGGTCGATTGTCATGCCTGCTTCGATGGCTACGCATGCGGTCGAAATCAACTCTGATGCTGGATTGCCGATGAGGTGAGCGCCAATTACGTGGTTTTCAGCGTCGGTGATGATTTTGCAAATACCATTGCCACCTTCGTTTTCAGCCACGAAACGACCTGAATAGGTCATAGCCAATTTGTGTACGTGATATTCACGACCTTCGGCTTTCAACGAGTCTTCTGTAGCACCACAACCAGCCACTTCTGGCGATGTGTAGATTACGCCAGGGATAGCGCGATAGTGCATAGTGTCGTCGATGCCAGCGATGTCGTTCACAGCCACTTCAGCTTCGCGAACTGCGGTGTGAGCAAGGAGTGAGAATGCTGTAACGTCGCCTGCTGCCCATACGTTTGATGCCGATGTGCGCATGTGTTCATCCACTTTGATACCGTTGCGGAATGGTTCAAGACCAAGTGCTTGTGTGCCTTCGAGGTTAGGTTTGCGACCTACGCAGAGAAGCACGTTTGTTGCTTCGGCTTTGTGTTCGCCTTCAGCGTCGGCGTATGTAACGCAACCTGTTGCAACATGCAATACTTTAGATGAGAGGTGGAATTCTACACCTTTTTTAGCCAATTCAGCACGCAACATAGACGAAATCTCTGTGTCGATACCAGGAAGAATTTCTGGAGCCATTTCGATAACAGTAACTTTTGTGCCAAATGTTGCAAAAAGACCTGCAAACTCGATGCCGATAACGCCACCACCGATAACTACAAGTGATTCAGGTACTTCTTTAGTTTCGAGAGCTTCTGTTGAAGTCCAATATTCAGCTGTGTCAACGCCAGGAATTGGTGGAATTGCCACTTGCGAACCTGTACAGATAAGCAATTTTTCAGCTTGATATTGTTCGTCGCCACAAGCGATTGTAACTACACCATTAGCATTTTCTACCACAGTAGCTGCGCCATTCACAACGGTAACATTGTTGTTAGTCATTTTGGCTTTGATACCAGCGATGAGTTTACGCACCACTTTGTTTTTACGAGCTACGATTTTGTCGTATTCAAACTGAACACCCTCAGCTTTAATACCATACTTGCTGCTATTCACAGCATTGTAGTAGAGTTTAGATGAGTAGAGAAGTGTTTTAGTTGGGATACAACCAACGTTAAGACAAGTGCCACCAAGAGCATTTTTTTCGAAAAGGACCACATTGAGTCCTGCTTGAGCAGCGCGTTCGGCTGCGGTGTAGCCCGCAGGGCCACCACCTAATACGGCTAAATTAAACATTTTTCAAATGGTATTTTTTAGTTAAACATGATATTTTGATATGAATATTTTTAACGTTAATTCCCGTAAATTATCCATATAATTCTGATTATCAAAATTTATGGTTAATTTATGATAATTTGCGTTACAAAAAGTTTGTTATCTGTATCTGATTTTTTGGCCTATTTGTAAAATCGAAGTTGTCTTAATTCTATTGAGAGAGCAAAGTCGATTGACGGTTGTGCCGTATCGTTTTGCTATGTGAGAAAGAGTTTCGCCAGAGCGAACTCGATGATATGCCGCACGTTTCATCTCTTCGAGTTGTGGACGATGAGAATAAGTGTCGGCTTTGGTCATTAAGTAATGGTTTTCGATATCAGAAAGATATACGTTGCGAGAGTTGAAGTCGATTAGTTTTTCGGGGTTGAAGGCATTGCCGAAAAGGCGGAATTCGAGGTGGAGGTGAGGACCCGTTGAACGACCGGTGCTACCACCAAGACCTACAGGTTGACCTGCCACGACTTGGTCGCCCTCTTTGACCAATGTGCGTGAGAAGTGAGCCATCACCGATTCAAGACCGTTGTCGTGAGCGATGACGATATAACGACCATAGCCACCACGTTGGTAGGTAGCCACGCGCACAATGCCAGAGAATGGGGTGCGGATGGTGTCGCCATATTGCACGCCTACGTCAATACCGTAGTGAAAACGCGAGCCACGAATGCCAAAACGTGATGTGACGCGCTGACTTGCGGTTGGGTAACAATAGTCGGCACACGATATATATAGCGAGTCTGGCATTGAGTCAAGCGACATTTTTTCAGAGAGAGAAGTTAGCAGAGAAGAGGTAGGTGTGAGTAGCTCAATATCCTCTTCTGAAAGGGTGCTGTATGAGTTGAAAAACTCGATTAAATCGGGGATTTTGTACGATTCTTCAGGGGTTGAAGATGGTGTGGTAACAGGGTCGGCTTTGGTGAAAACCGATAGCATAAGCGTGAGGAAAAGTAATGATAGTTTTATTCTCATAATTGTGTTTTTTCTCCACCAAATTAGTGGTCGTTTTGTAGTAATATAGTCAAACTGCAAAGGTACTAAAAAAAGCACAAAGCACAAAGCAAAATAATATTTTTTTGTTTTTTGTGGAATTTTGAAATGAGAAGATTTCT
>JAFYMM010000023.1 GCA_017550055.1 Paludibacteraceae bacterium | reverse complement strand
TTACCACATCCTGTTGCTCCAAAATACGTTCCGCCCTTACCATCTCCATCTGCGTTCAACTTGCTATGCTTACATATATTTGTAAAAAGTTTGTGCGTAGCAAAGAACTGAGGGTAACGACACACTATCTTCATCTCATTTTTCGACGAATCTGGCAAAAACACAAAGTCTTTCATCACGCTCAACAATCTCTCTTTTCTAAACAAACCCTTCACCATTGTCACCAACGCATCTATTCCATCTGTAGCCACATCATCCGACTCCACTTTTCTCCATGCATAAAAGAAATCGTATGGCGTAAACAACGACCCATATTTGCTATTCACTCCATCACTTATCACCACAAAAGCGTTATACTTAAACAATTCAGGGATATCTCTCCTATATCTCACAGTCAATTGCGTATATGCATCATGTATTGTGGTCTCCTCTTTCACCGCACTCTTAAATTCCAACACCACCACAGGCAACCCATTCACATACACTATTCCGTCTGGTATTCGCTTTTCTGCTCCTTTTATTTCCAACTGATTCACTATACGGAAAATATTATTCTCCACGCAGTCAAAATCAATTGGTTCTATAAATAGGTCTGTCAATGAAACATCTTCACGCTTAATCATGAAACCTTCAGTCATCAACCTATACGTAGCCACATTTTTGTCATACAACGCCCCTCCCTTGTCTACTGTCAATCGAGCAATCGCACTCTCCACCTCCACATCTGTTATTCCCTGCACAGCATACCTACCGCGAAGATACATCCTAAGGTCATCACGAAGCAACACCTCGCTTACCTCTTTATGCACCTCCTCTCCATTCGTATAAATATAACCCTCGTTCTGAAACAACTCCATTATCGCCATTTCAAGGGCATGTTCATTAAAATGTGGCATAATATTTATTTTTTCAATTCATTATACAAAGCTAAGCCCTTCATAGTCAACTGATACTTCTGACGTGGATGACGAGGCTTATCTGGATATAGCAGACAAACATACCCTTCTGCTATAGCAGGGTTGAGATAAAGATTCAATACATTTTTCCTATCCTTCAGCCCTATACATTCCATTATTTCCTTCACCGACAACTCCGTATTACCAACAATTTGCACTAATTTCTGAATATTCAAATTATCTGTATGCAACTTGTCGGGTACTTGTGGGGTACTTGTGGGGTACTTGTGGGGTACTTGTTCGGGGGTCGCCAAATTTGGTTGCATTCTCCACTCTCCTGTTGGATGAATATGTAAGTAACGATTCCTCAAATCCCATTTCTCACCTAACAACAAATTAGCAAAAAAACGAATCAAATATTCAGAGTTATAATTAATCCCTTTCTCCAAATTACGATAATTAGCACGAACCAACGCATTACGAAAATACCACGAATTCAATTCAAACAACTCATTATTCACTCGAAAACCCTGAGAACGTAGATATTTTATAGTGAAAATAGCAATTGTTCTTGTATTCCCTTCCGCAAAAGGATGAATTTGCCACAAGCCTGAAATAAAATTCGCAAGATGCTCCACCATTTGTTTTTTGGTCAATGCCGTATAATCAAATTGTCGCTCCTGTTCCAAATCATATTCTATTGCCATGCGCAAATCTTGCCATCGACCATAAAGCACCGAATCACCCTCAAGCACCCACTCTTTTTTCGAAATATCATAATCCCTAAAACGACCAGCATGCTTAAACACACCATCAAAAATAGCACGATGAATAGCCGACAAACCAGCCACACTATAAGTAAAAGCATCTGTTTGAAGCAATTTCGCGATATTACTCGACACCTTGTCAGCCTCCTCTCTATCTGCATCATCCTCATCATGTGCCGTTTTTGTAATATAATATTGTTTCACAAGTTCACGCGCCTCATCAATCGAAATCTCACCCTCAATATTCCGTCGTGCCGCTTCTTGCAAATACTCCGATGTTTTCAACCCATCTACCGCCTGCAAACCTATCGCCACACGCCAAGCCTCCGCACGCTCTCGCTTTTGCGGTTCTCCCTGCCGAATATATTCATCAAAATTCAAATAACCATTATCCATAATTATATTACTCTAAGATATCACTTCTAACTATTTCATGGGTATGCTCATTAAAATATAGCATAAAACGACTGATTTTTATACTTATTCAACCTGGCTCCTAAC
>JAFYMM010000150.1 GCA_017550055.1 Paludibacteraceae bacterium | reverse complement strand
TGAGATGCTAATCCCAAAACTTTAGATGGACATGCTGCTACGCACAAGCCACATCCTTTGCAGCGTTCTGTATCCACAACGACTGCACCTTTGAATTTTGCCATAGTATTATAATTTGAATTAAAAGTGTGTGTTATACATCTTTTGACTAAAATATAACATGGTCTTACCCATACTACATTTCACGCTACAAATTTACACCTTTTTTTTGAATAAACAAAAGTATTTACAATTTTTTTTCAACTATTTTTTGCCGACTTAATTTTCAAAAAAACAAAATCAATAAATAGTGATTATTTTGCCTTCAAACAACCATTCTTTATCTCCTCTAAATCTACATTCTCCTCATATAATTCAAGGTTTTTATTCCAATTTTTATCCCATGATTTTTCCCATTCAACATCAAAAGTTTCATCTTTACAGTTATTCAAATAAAACCAACATCTATCCTTAAAACCCAGAGCCAAGCCAAAAGATACCATAAAAATAAAACACATAGGAAGGAAGAATAAAAAAAATAAAACAGAAGAATTATTTTCTGTAATCCCTATACAATAATCTATAATTCCAAAGAAACATAGAGATAAAAACATAAAAGCACCTGACCCCAACATAAAATAAGACGAAACATTAGATATTTTCTTATATTTCTCATACACCTCTCGAGGAAACTTCTCCCTAATCCACTTTTGTTGATAATATAATGTCAATTTTTCTTTTTCCTCACGTTCTCTCTCCTCCTTTTTTCTTTTCGCTTCTGCCTCTATTCTCTTTGCTTCCGCCTTTATTCTTGCCTCTTCAAGTGCAAAAGCAGCATTAAATTTCTCTTCGAAATACCCCATCAACTCTTTGTATGTCTTTGGAGCGAACAAGGTGGTGTTATTTTCGTCAATCATAAAAACATATTGATTTGTGCCATTGAGTTTTAGAGCAAAAATGGCATTATCAATAAATTCAGGGTCGAGCATAAAGGACTCTGTATTTGCTGTTATTATAATCGACTTATTTGCCGACACATAACGCCACTTACCTTCAGTAACACGACCACCAAAACTCACATCGAGCGAGCCATCGGGATTGAAAATATACAACTCCTTCTCGCCCGAATCATTAAACACCCACCACGATTTATTGCAAATAGCAGTCTGAACATCAAGCTTTTCGCTAAATCTTTTATAACGATTTATGGTATCAAAAAGATATGTTTTCATACAATATTATTTTTACGCTCACAAAATTACAACATTTTTTCTAATTACACAAATACATTATATTACCAAAATCCTTCTCTATACTCAATAATAAAATACTATGCTAAAATTACTCCCTTCGGTCGTGATTTTAGCTACGTTCGGCAATCTGGATTCGCCACACTTCGTATAGATAATAAATTTGTTAATCACAAATTTCATATAAAACAAAAGCAGACCTCAATTCAAACAAGTTTGATTGGATCTGCTTTCTGTTATTTAATTTTTGCCGATAGCAAAAATATTATTATTATTGAGTTTTTGATTGCTCTCGCTAATAGTTAAAACTCACTCATCATCTCTTTGATTTTGTCGTTTACAAGTGTTGCAAACTCGTCTGGTGTCATCACACCTTGGTCGCCTTCGCCTTGTTTACGAACCGA
>JAFYMM010000149.1 GCA_017550055.1 Paludibacteraceae bacterium | reverse complement strand
TTGTACATACCGTACATGTAACCGATTTCACGACCACCAACGCCAACGTCACCAGCAGGAACGTCAGTATCAGGACCGAGGTGTTGCCACAATTCGAGCATGAATGCTTGGCAGAAACGCATGATTTCAGCGTCAGATTTACCAACTGGGTTGAAGTCAGCACCACCTTTACCACCACCCATAGGGAGAGTAGTCAAAGCATTTTTGAAAGTTTGTTCGAAACCTAAGAATTTCAACATTGAAAGGTTTACAGCTGGGTGGAAACGAAGACCACCTTTGTAAGGGCCAATAGCACCGTTGAATTGTACACGGTAACCGATGTTAGATTGTACTTCGCCGTTATCGTCTACCCATGTTACACGGAATGTGAACACGCGGTCTGGTTCAACCATACGTTCAACGATTTTTGCTTTTTCGAATTCAGGGTGTTGGTTGTAAACTTCTTCGATAGATTCCAACACTTCTTGTACAGCTTGCAAGAATTCTTTTTCACCTGGATGTTTAGCCTCCAAGTCGGCCATAACTTTAGCTACATTCATAGTAATTAAATATTAAATTAAGTGAGAAAATGTATTCATATTTCACGGTGCAATATTACCACTTTTTTTTGAATTGAACAAATTTTTTGAGAAAAAAATTAAAATTTATAATTTAATAGCTTTTTTATACTATTTTATATATATAATATCATACTGTAACAAATAAAACCAAAAAACATGAAAATTGACAACTTTTTATTTTCCTTTTGCAATAAATTGAAACTTAAAAGTGGTCATTTTTTTCTCATTTTTATTTTTTTTGTTGCAAAAAAATTTTTATTCATTTTCTCTTGGCCGTATGAATTTATTTGGTTACCTTTGCAAATTATTATATAGGTACACAAAGTTTGTTAACAATTAATCACTAATCATTAATAACTAATAACTATGGACACTATTAAATTTTCAGGCAAAACACGTACTGAAAGCGACCTTATCGGTTCAAAAGAAATTCCAGTAGAAGCAATGTACGGCGTACAATCACTCCGCGGTTTTGAAAACTTCAAAATCTCTGGCAAATTAATGTACGAATACCCTACATTCATCAAAGGTATGGCTATCACTAAAAAAGGTGCTGCCATTGCTAACCACAAACAAGGTAAATTAACTGACGAACAATTCAAAGCTATTTGCCAAGCTTGCGACGAAATTTATGAAGGACAACACCACGAATGGTTTGCATCTGACATGATTCAAGGTGGCGCAGGTACTACTGTAAACATGAATGCCAACGAAGTTATCGCTAACCGCGCTTTGGCTATCATGGGTCACCAATATGGCGAATATCAATATTGCTCACCAAACGACCATATCAACGCATCTCAATCAACTAACGATGCTTACCCTACTGCATTCCACTTTGGTCTTTACCTCAAAACTCCTGAACTCATCGAAGCTATGGAAAAATTCATCGCTTCTTTGGAGGCTAAAGCTGCTGAATTCAAAAATGTAGTTAAAATGGGTCGTACTCAATTGCAAGACGGTGTGCCAATGACTCTTGG
>JAFYMM010000148.1 GCA_017550055.1 Paludibacteraceae bacterium | reverse complement strand
GGAAGTGTTACCATAACTATCTCTTTTATCTTCTCTAACAAAAAGAATTATTTTATTACCGTTTTCTACCTGTTTGGTATAACGATGACCTCCTTTATTAAAATGAGAATCTGAATTTTGTGATTGCATATGAAAATAATTCTCATTAATTAAATAATCATCATACTGTGTTGTCGGTGAAAAATCAGCATCTGATTTATTTAATGTAACAAACAATAAAGCTGCATTAAATTCTGGTAAATTAAATACCCCAGATGCAGAACCCTGCATTTTTTTATATTCAGTTTGACGTCCAACTAATGTAAATATCTCTTCTCGCGTATAACATCCATAAAGTTCCATAAACGGACAAAAATCAGCACCCAACAATGTGGTTGATACAGATAAATTCTCTAACAAATAATCGACAATCTCATCTATCTCTTGTTTAAAATATTTATATCTTTCATCATGAATCAATTTCAACGCGTCATATATACTTTTGAATGATGTATGATCCAATCTATCTGCAAACAGAGCGTAATAAAGCATCAACGAATATATTTTATATTTATCATCCAAATAATCCCTATTTCCTGCTATAAAACCTTTAACAAAATGCAAAAAGTTAGACGTATTATGATGTATCAAATTCGAAACTCCTTTAGTAAGGCGCTCTGTTATATCATCATCTCTATAAGATATTTTTCCTGCGCCACGTTTTAACGAAGTCCAACAAGACGATGATTTATAAAGCAAACGTATATCCTGACCATTGGCTTCTAAAAACTGTGAAATTGTAGGTGTGTCTACATAACTACGAAGCTCACGTTCAAGACGAGTTTTGGTATAAATTGCACTATTGATATTTGCCAAAACATACTGACGTGCAAGTTTTTCCATCACAATAGTACATCCATGAGGCAGAAAAGCAAACCCCTCTTCAACCTGTTTTTTTACATTTTTGTCTGGGCTCAAACTTAACGCACGAAAACGAGCAGTAAAATCATATTTCTTATTAGCTTGAGCCACAAAATCCAACACTGTCAATTCAGTTTTTCCAACACAAAGACGCAATCCACGCCCTAACTGCTGAAGGAATATAGTCAAACTTTCTGTTGGTCGCAAAAACAACACTGTATCTATTTCTGGAATATCAACACCCTCATTGAAAATATCCACCACACAAAGATAATGAATTTTAGCATCACGAAAATCTTTAATTATCTGTGCTCGTGCCTCATTCGATGTATCAGATGTTAAGCTACAAGCCTCAAATCCATACAATCGCAACTGCTCAGCCATAAAGTCGGCATGCTCTTTTGTAACACAAAAACAAAGAGCACGACAATCAAACTCATTAGCCAAATATCTACGAAGCGCATCAACTATATTTCGTACCCTTTCTTTATTACATAATTTATCTGCCAAACGCTCAAGATTATACTTATTCCCATTCCACAAATCATCGCCTGACAAATCAACATTGTCTGTTACACAAAAATATTGAAATGGTGTCAAAAGCCCAGCTTGAAGCGCTTGAGGCAAACGTATTTCAGCGCTAATTCTACCACCAAAATCAGGTCTCAAATCCTGACCATCCATACGCTCTGGCGTAGCAGTAAGCCCTAATAATATTTGTGGCTTAAAGTGAGAAAACAATTTTCTATAACTATCTGCCTGACTATGATGCGCCTCATCTATAACAATAAAATCATAGAAATCAGGTTCTAATTTCTGAAAAATATCTTCGAATCGAGAATTGAACATTGATACAGACACAAATATATGTTCATAATCCTCCTCGCTATTCGGTGCATATTTTCCAACCCAAAGAGACCCAAAATTAATATCCTCTAAAACACTCCTATAGGTATTTATCGATTGCTTAAGTATCTCCTCGCGATGAGCTATAAACAATATTCGACTCCTGCTGTGTGTGCGAACAAAATTCTGATAATCAAAAGCCGAAATTACAGTTTTACCTGTTCCTGTTGCCGCCACAACCAAATTTTTGTAATTATTCCGCTCCTCTCTTTCAACTTTTAATTTATCAAGAATTTGCTTTTGATGTGGCAATAAGATATATCGTTGATAAACAACATCAGAAGGATTAAACGATATTTTGTTTTGGTTAAGTTCTTTATTGAATTTTTCTATTCCCCCGATATTAAAATCCTCAAAATTAGGACTATTCCAATACTGTTCAAAAGTAGCAAGAGCTGTTTTAATAATATGCGGATTTTCTATACTTGTAACACGAACATTCCACTCCAAACCATCTGTTTGTGCCGATTTCGAAAGATTCGACGAGCCAATATATGCTGTATTTAAGCCTGAATGACGTACAAAAATATAAGATTTTGCATGTAAACGCTCAATATCAGTATTGTAAGAAATACGTATTTCTGTATTTGGAAGTTCTGATATTTGCTTTATTGCTTTCGCCTCTGTTGCCCCACAATAAGTTGTTGTGATAATTTTAAGACGTTTGCCACTTTGTGTAAATTTTTTCAATTCATCAAGCAATATACGAACACCCGACACCTTAAGAAATGAAACTATAAAATAAATTTCATCCGCACTTGCAATCTCCCTTCTAATTTCATCACCAAGCGACAAAGTACTACTACCTCCAGTAAAAAGATTACTAACTCTAAAACCACTTAAAGGTCGTATTGTCTCTGTTTTAGCCTGCTGTTGCATCGCAAACTGCTGTTGAGTCATCACTTGAGTCAAAACCTTTTCAGAATCAACTATTTTTATCCCTTCATCCAATAAGCCTGCCTTTTCCAATACCCTATTTGCCAACTCAACACGATCTTTATAATTTTCAACCCTTTCTAATCCTGACTTTATAACCTTTACTAAATAATCGGCAAGCATCTGAGACGATTCAGCTGAATCAACTTCACTACGAAGACAAACCAAATCATTAGATTCAGTTGAATCAATGCGTTCTCTCAATTCCTCATTGATAATATTTTCATATATGCCTTTTTCTAACATAGCGTTCATTTTTTACTGCATACTTATCTCTGCAAAGATACAAAAAAACTTTTGCTCTTGCAAGTGTTTTTTATGCAAATTAAGCGGACGCACGAACCGTTCGTCCCTACTCCAATTCACATTCATCTAAGCGAATTAAAGACCAATGCGAATCGTCTGAGGGATTGGTGATTAAAATGCCGGCATCAATCTTTTCCATGCATGATTCACCATAAAAATCGACAAACTCTCTGGACTCAGCAAACGTTGTTTCTTTGTAGGCTTGCTCTGCCTTTTCGCATGTGCTATATACTCCCAACACCGTACTACTTGGTTGGTCGTCCTGACCAATCTGACTGGTCATTGTCAATACATAAACTTTCATAATCTAATAAACTTTAAAATTCGCTACAAAATTACAACCTAAAATTGACAACTTTTGACAACACTCAAAATATTTCACAAAAAAAGACACTAATATATAGCGTCTCTTGCTTGTTTTCTATTTTAATCCCGATAAATCAACTTTATAATAAACAGGTGCTTCTGCTCTTCGCTCTATAAACATAATCATATAAACT
>JAFYMM010000147.1 GCA_017550055.1 Paludibacteraceae bacterium | reverse complement strand
TCTATATCAAAAATTAGATATGTGCCATTTGCAACCAACGTACGTAACAGAAGTTCATACGGTGTGGGAGGTCTGCATTTTTAGGGAACATACGGAATCCATAACGGAACTCACCACTTTGTCTCAACTTATGTACAAGTTCGAATGTAAGTTTTGAACCTTCGGCTTTAACCATATCGAATTCGCAAACTTCTTGGATATAATCTTTACCTTTTTCGCCTTTATAAGTGATGACAAGTTCAACGCCAATACCATTATCAATCAATCCTTTAGTATCTACATCTACTGAGAAACGTGTTTTGTCTCCAACAGAAAGACCACCATCAAGATTTTCAATTGTAACTGGAGTTATTTCGATTGCATCCCAAGCACGTGCCATATTAGTTTTCCAAGCTGCCAATTCGCGTGCTTTAGCACAATTATCAGCTGTAACCATATCTGTACGAGCAGAAAGTGGGTTATAGAAACGAACGATATAGTCATCAATCATACGTTTCATTGTGAATCGTGGAGTGATTTCTGCAATTGATTTCTTAATCCATTGAATCCATTCTGGTGAGTAGCCTTTTGTATTTTTTGCAAAATACAATGGAATGATTTCATGCTCAAGCATTGAATAGATTGTAGCAGCATCGAGTTGGTCTTGATAAGCTTGGTTGTCATAAGTACGTTTTTCTGTCAACGCCCAACCTGCACCTTTCACATAACCTTCATACCACCAACCATCGAGAACTGAGAAGTTAAGAACACCGTTCATTTGTGCTTTTTCTCCTGATGTACCTGATGCTTCGAGTGGACGTGTTGGAGTATTCAACCAAATATCTACACCTGAAATCAAACGTTTAGCAAGACGCATATCGTAGTTTTCGAGGAAGATGATTTTACCAAGGAATTGTGGCATACGCGAAATTTCAACAATACGTCTAATCAAACCTTGACCGCCACCGTCAGCTGGGTGAGCTTTACCTGTGAAGAGGAATTGTACTGGGTGTACTGGGTCGTTCACAATTTTTTCAAGACGTTCGAGGTCTGTGAACAAAAGGTGAGCACGTTTATATGTTGCAAAACGACGACCGAAACCGATAATCAACGCATTAGGATTGATACGATCAAGGATAGATACGATTTTCGATGGGTCATTTTGGTTTTTCAACCATGTCATTGTAAATTGATCTTTGATATAAGCAATCAATTTATTTTTCAACACTGTGCGTGTAGCCCAAATTTCTTCGTCTGGCACATTGTTGATTGCGCTCCAAATCTTCATATTAGATTGGTCGCTGTAGAATGTTTTATCGAAATATTTTTCGTAAAGAGCTTTCCATTCCGATGTTGCCCATGTTGGCATGTGAACACCATTTGTTACATAGCTAACATGAAGTTCTTCTGGAAGATAACCTTTCCAAATTGGGTTGAACATCTCTTGACTCACTTTGCCGTGCAACCAGCTCACACCATTAACGGCTTGACATGTGTTACAAGCAAATACTGACATAGAGAATTTCTCGTTAGAACCTGGATTTTCACGACCCATATCCATAAGTTCGTTCCATGAAATACCAAGTTTTGCAGGATATTCACCCATATATTTACCAAAGAGACCTTCATCGAAGCTATCGTGACCTGCAGGCACTGGAGTGTGCACTGTATAAAGGCTTGATGCACCAACCACTTCGAGAGCTTCTTGGATGTTAAGACCTTTAGCCACATTGTCGGCAAGACGTTGAAGATTCAAGAATGCTGCGTGACCTTCGTTGCAGTGATAAAGTTTTTGGTCGATACCAAGTTTTTGGAGTGTAAGAACACCACCAATACCAAGCATAATCTCTTGTTTGATACGGTTTTCCCAATCGCCACCATAAAGTTGGTGTGTGATTTGACGATCAAATTCGCTATTGAGTTCCATATCTGTATCGAGAAGGAACAAAGGCACACGACCCACTTGTGCTTTCCATACGTTAGCATAAACTACACGATTTGGATAAGGCACTTCAACCACTATTGGATGACCTTCTGCATCTTTCACTTGAGTAATTGGCAAGTGGCTGAATTGTTGAGCTTCGTAATTTGCAATTTGTTGACCATCAACACTAAGTGTTTGTGTAAAATAACCGAAACGATACAAGAAACCGATAGCCACCATATTCACATTGCTATCTGATGCTTCTTTGATATAGTCGCCAGCAAGAACACCAAGACCGCCAGAATAGATTTTAAGGTGGTCAGTCAAACCATATTCCATTGAGAAATAAGCAACTGAAGGCACATCTGTGCGGTGTTCTTCTCTCATATATGCAGTAAATTTTGCATATACTTTATCAAGTTCTGCAAGATATTCTTTGTCTGCAGCCAATTCGTTCAAACGCTCCAAACGTGCATTCTCAAGCATGCTAATTGGATTATGACGACAATCTGACCACATTTTTTCGTCCATTTGACGGAACAATTTCTTTGCATCTACATTCCACACCCACCAAAGGTTGTGTGCAATCTCATCAAGACGTTGTAGTTCTTCTGGTAAGCGAGTTTTTACTGTGAAGTCCACAAAATTTGGCTCATTCACATGATTTACTTTTACTTCCATTTTTTGTTTTTTAATTTACCTATTTTGTATTAAGAATATTTTATAATTAAATCAAAATCACATAATTCAACAATCTCAAACCTAACGATTATGGCCTTTGAAAATTACGATTTTTTGCATTGTTTAAGAGCTATATCATAAGCCACTTTATAGTGCTTAAAGAAATGCTTCCATTGTGCTTTCTTAGCGTATGCCTGTGCTGCTGTTTTCACCGCTTTCATCTGTTTCGCATCGCCAGCAATAGTCATAATATGTTCTATTTGAGCAACAATCTCATCACTAACAGCATCAAAATTATGGTCGCCTCGTTTCACAACACCAACACCTAATTCTATACTTTGCCCTTCTGCATTCACCCAACGACCAAAACCCGAAAGGTTAGTCGTAATAGTTGGCACTGCAAATGCCACACTCTCCATTGGAGTGTACCCCCATGGCTCATAATACGAAGGGAATACTGTGAAATCAAAACCTGCCAATAAATCGTAATACGACATATTAAATATGCCATCATCGCCCATCAAATAAGCTGGCACAAATATCACTTTCACGCGACTATCTATCGAATTATTAAATCCATAGAAACGGAAAGCATTCGACACAGGATCACTCCAAGGCTCTACGAGTTGATGCGTAGTATAACAATCTCCTGGTTGCGACAAATCTTTTGCTCCTTGTTGCCAACCTGGCACGAGAATAAACGCCACAAGTTGTCCGCTACCATTATGATTCAACTTATTCAACGCATTTATATATAGGTCTATACCCTTATTTTTATACTCATAACGACCAGATATAGCACACAATTTTGCATCATTTGAAACTGGATAACCAAGCAATTCCGAAGCTACTTCAAGCAATTTTGCACGCGAACGTTTAGCCAACTCTGTCAATGCCTTACCTTTTG
>JAFYMM010000146.1 GCA_017550055.1 Paludibacteraceae bacterium | reverse complement strand
TGTTTATTTCCCACAGATAACACAGATTTTATTGATTTTTGCCATCCGGATTTAATAATTCGCTCTTTGACTACGTCAAAATCGCTCTACGGATGACACAGATGCCATGCGGCGTTTTACGTTATTTATCTCCCACAGATATTCATATATCCTTCGTATATGTTTCGTATATCCTTCGTATATCCTTCGTAAAAGGTATGGTAAACCTATGGTTATCCTATGAAGAGGTATAGGAGGGGTTAGGAAATTGGTGGTGCATAGAAAACACGAGATGCAAGACTTTTGGTCTTAAATCTCGTGTTTGTTGTATTGGGTTTGTCGTTTTATTTACGATGGATATTTGTTGCGTTTGCTTGTGCTGTTGGAGTAACTACAAGGTCGTTGATGCAGACATGAGGTGGCAATGTAACGGCAAAACGGATGAGGTTTGCAATATCGTCGCCATTGAGAGGTGTGTAGCCTTCGTATGTTTTGTCTGCACGCTCTTTATCGTCTTTGAAACGCACGATAGAGAATTCGGTTTCTACTGCGCCGGGGCAGATGTTTGTTACTTTAATACCATATTTAAGCATGTCGATACGCATACCTTTGCTGATGGCATCAACAGCATGTTTTGTCGCACAATAGACGTTGCCATTTGGATAAACCTCTTTGCCTGCTGTTGAGCATATATTAACAATGTGGCCTACGCCTCGTTCGCACATCAATGGGGCAATCTCGCGAGTCATATATAATAGACCTTTGATGTTTGTGTCGATCATACGTTCCCAATCTTCGATTAAGCCTTCTTGAATAGGGTTAAGACCTACAGCTAAGCCTGCATTATTGACCAAAACGTCGATTTTGCGCCATACTGCAGGTATTGAAGCAACCGCTTTTGCTACCTCTTCTTGATTGCGAATATCAAAATTAAGAACTAATGCATCAGCCTTGTATGTGATGCCAACTAACTCTTTTAATTCGTCGAGACGCTCTTTACGACGCCCTGTGAGAATCAAATTGTAACCTTCATCTGCCAAAGCAATAGCTGTTGCACGACCAATTCCTGATGTGGCTCCTGTAATTAAAGCAATTTTTTTCATATATCTTTCTTTTTTTGTGGAGACGCTATATTTCGCATCTCACTTTATTTATATTTATCTAATAATCAATAACATCACACAAACAAAACCCCTCTTAAATCCACCCTCAAAGTTACTACTTTTTTTATTAACACTAAAGCTCCAATAGTTAAAAAATATTAAAAATTCATCAAACTATTGCGTATATGAAATATTTGTTATAATTTTGCATCGAAATTAAAAATGTAATCATTACAAAAATGAAATAAGATTACAAAAGTGTAAAAATAGATAAAATAGGGAAAAACAATGACAGAAGCGATAGACATATTGAATAGCCACAACATCCGCCCATCAGTGCAACGCATCGCGATATTGAAATATTTGCTTGAGCACCGAATTCACCCAACAGTAGATGATATATATTTGGCACTAAATCCGACAATGCCAACGCTCAGCAAAACTACAGTATATAATGTTTTACGCAACTTAGTGGAGAATGGCGCGGTTCTTGCACTGACAATAGATGAAAAAAATGTGCGCTACGATGCTGATATCAGCTCACACGCTCACTTCCGCTGCCAATCATGTGGCGAACTCTATGACCTCAAACAACCGACTATGTCGGACGAAAACACTCCGGGATTCGAAATTGAAAATGTACATGTATATTATTGGGGGAAATGCCCAAAATGTATGAAAAAATAAAAAAATCATAACCAAACAAAATCTATATTATGAAAAAGTATGTATGCACAGTATGTGGTTACACTTATTATGGAGAACAACCACCAGCCGTTTGCCCAATCTGCAAACAACCAGCTTCAAAATTCAAAGAGCTACCAAACGACAGAGCCCCTAAGAAAGAGAATAATTCTTGGCTCGAAAAAATAAAAAACTTGTTTAAATAATTCTAATTTCTAAAGACTTAAATAATTAATTTCAATATTAACTTAAAAAAAAAACTAAAACAACTATGAAAAAATTTTCTTGCACAATCTGCGGTTATGTACACGAAGGCGACTCAGCTCCAGCAACTTGTCCACAATGCAAACAACCAGCTGAAAAATTTAAAGAACTTGTAGCAACAGATAAACTCCAATTTGTAACAGAACACGAACTCGGTGTAGCAAAAGGCACAGGCGAAGATATGATTCGCGACCTCAACGCACACTTCATGGGTGAAGCAACAGAAGTAGGTATGTACCTCGCAATGAGCCGTCAAGCAGACCGCGAAGGTTATCCTGAAATTGCAGAAGCATTCAAACGCTACGCATGGGAAGAAGCTGAACACGCAGCTAAATTTGCTGAACTTCTTGGCGATGTGGTATGGGATACTAAAACTAACCTCGAAAAACGTATGAACGCTGAATCAGGCGCATGTGAAGACAAAATGCGTATCGCTCGTATCGCTAAAGAACGTAATCTTGATGCTATTCACGACACAGTACACGAAATGGCTAAAGACGAAGCTCGCCACGGTAAAGGTTTCGAAGGCCTATACAACCGCTACTTCAAAAAATAATATGTAAATTAGTAGTTTATAGAAATAAAAGCCATAATTACAAGCAAAATCTAAAAATCAACCAAGAGCGGACATCTGACAATGGATGTCCGCTTTATTTTATAAAAAAATTGTATTTGCTTAATTCAAAAAAAAGTAGTACCTTTGCGTGTTATATATCGTGGAAACTTATGCCTAATCTTTAAATTTAACATATTATGGAAAAAGAACAACTAATTGCGGAAATTAACCGCTTGCGTAAAGAAAAAAATGCTGTAATTCTTGCGCATTATTATCAAGTTGGTGAAATACAAGATGTAGCAGATGTTGTAGGTGATAGCCTTGCATTGGCGCAATGGGCAGAGAAGTCGGATGCTGATATTTTGGTTGTTTGCGGTGTACACTTTATGGGTGAAACTGCTAAAATTCTTTCTCCACAGAAAAAAGTTTTAGTCCCTGATTTAGCAGCTGGTTGCTCATTGGCAGATAGTTGCAATGCCGATGAATTTGGCAAATTTGTGGCAGAACACCCTGATTATACTGTGATTTCGTATGTAAATACAACAGCAGCTGTGAAAGCACACACTGATGTGGTGGTTACATCGACTAATGCACGTAAGATTGTGGACCAATTCCCTAAAGATGCAAAACTTATCTTTGGTCCTGACCGCAATCTTGGTGGATATATCAATGCTGTTACGGGCAGAAATATGTTGTTGTGGAATGGTGCGTGCCATGTACATGAGCAATTTTCACTTGAAAAATTGATAGAACTGAAGAAACAATACCCTGAAGCTAAGGTGTTGGTTCACCCTGAATGCAAAAAAGAGATTGCAGACTTGGCAGATGTTGTAGGATCGACTCAAGCATTGTTGAACTATGCAGTGGATGGCGAATTTACTCAATTCTTAGTTTGCACTGAATCGGGTATTTTGCACGAAATGCAAAAACGTTGTCCTCAAAAAGAGTTTATCCCTGTGCCACCAGCAGGTCGCGCTTGTGCTAATAACGAGTGTGACTATATGCGTATGAATACATTGGAAAAATTGTATCTCTGCTTGCGCGATGAACAACCTGCTATTGAGGTGGATGAAGAAATCAGAGAACGTGCAGTGCGCCCAATTCATCGCATGTTGGAAATGAGTAAATAAGGAGCAGGGATCAGGGATTTAATTAGACAGTAAATTGATGAGTAATTTTATTGTAACAAATAAAATTGAGGTGGAACTGACGACTGTGATTAAGTCGTTGGCTGTGGATAAGGTGTTTGTGCTTGTGGATGAAAACACAGCTGAGCATTGTTTGCCGATTGTTATGCCCGAACTGCAAGATGCAATTGTTATTAAAATCAAAGCTGGAGATGAGACAAAATCAATAGATACGGCTGTAGAAATCTGGAGTGTTCTTGTTGACAAAGGTGCTACACGAGCGTCGCTACTAATTAATTTGGGAGGTGGTGTTATTACGGATTTAGGCGGATTTGTAGCTACTACATTCAAGCGTGGTATGCGTTTTGTGAATGTGCCTACTTCGTTGCTTGGAGCTGTAGATGCCGCTACTGGAGGCAAAACAGGAGTAAACTTCAAAGGGTTGAAGAATGAAATTGGAGCATTTGCTAATGCCGAAAAAGTGTTGATAGATACACGTTTTTTTGAAACTCTTGATTTTAAGAATCGCTTATCGGGCTATGCCGAAATGGTGAAACACGCTTTGATTGCCGACCCTATTTTGTTAGAACAAACATTGAGTTACGACTTAGACTCGTTTGATATGGCAAGATTGGCTACCCTATTGAAACAAAATCTTCAAATAAAAGAGAATATTGTAGAGGTAGATTTGCATGAATCAGGCCTACGCAAAGCATTAAATTTTGGGCATACAATAGGACATGCTTTCGAATCTCTATCGTATGAAATTGGTAATCCGATGTTGCACGGATTTGCTGTGATGTGGGGTATAGTGGCAGAACTTTATATATCGTTAGTAAAATTGAAATTCGATAAAAAGATTGTTTCCCAAATATTAGCTTTTGCAAAAGAGTATTACGGGGCATTCCCATATACGTGCAAACAATACGATAGATTGTATGAATTGATGATGCACGACAAAAAAAATAGTAACGGACAAATAAACTTTACTTTATTAGCAAGTGTGGGAGATGTGCGTATAAATCAAAAAGTTACTAAAGAAGAAATATTTGAGGCGTTGGATTATTTAAGAGAAAATTGATATGAAAATAGCATTGATAGGATATGGAAAAATGGGGCATATCATTGAGCGTATTGCCCTTGAGCGTGGACATGAAATAGTGTCGAAAGTGGATGTGGATAATCAAGAAGAATTTAATTCTGAAGCTTTTGCTTCGGCTGATGTGGCTATTGAGTTCACTATTCCAACTAAGGCTATCGAAAACTATCGCAAAGCTTGGGCTGTAGGTGTGCCAGTTGTATCGGGTACTACGGGCTGGAATGCCGTGTTGCCTGAACTAAAAAAGGAGATTGCTGAGAAGGGCTATACACTATTTTGGGCATCGAATTTTTCGTTGGGCGTGAATTTGTTTTTTGAATTGAATAAACGCTTAGCGGCAATGATGAATCGTTATGACAACTACGATGTGACTATGACCGAGATTCATCATACAGAAAAGAAAGATGCTCCAAGTGGCACAGCTATTACATTGGCAGAGGGTATTTTGGAGAATTTAGATAGAAAATCGGAATGGGTATTGAGCAATCCACAATTTACAATAAACAATGAACAATTGGGAATTGAAGCATTGAGAGAGGGTAAAGTGCCTGGAACACATATTGTAACGTATGATTCAGTCGTTGATTCAATAACTATTAAGCATGAAGCCAAGTCGCGAGAAGGCTTTGCTTTAGGTGCAGTGGTAGCCGCTGAATTTCTTGTAGGCAAACCTGCAGGATTCTATTCGATGGAAGATTTAATGAAATAATTAAAAATAAAAAAATGATAAAATCTCGTTTTAAAAGACCTATGGGGTCGTGGATTAAGTTAGCGATATGGTCGTTGATTTATGTTTTGTTTATTGCCTGGGTGGGTAATTTTTGGTGGATGTTGTTATATCCTTTTATTTTCGATATTTTTATCACTAAATTTGTGCCTTGGACTTGGTGGAAAAAATATGAAACCACAAACAAAATGTTATACACCATCTTTTCTTGGATAGATGCAATAGCATTTGCTTTGGTGGCAGTCTATTTCATCAATCTTTATCTGTTCCAAAACTATCAAATACCATCTTCGTCATTGGAACAAACATTGAAAGTTGGTGATTTTCTCGCTGTTAGCAAATGTAGTTATGGTCCTCGCATACCAAACACTCCGTTGTCATTCCCACTTGTACAACATACTTTTCCATGGGGAAGTAAATCATATATCGAAAAACCACAATGGGAATATCGCCGCCTAAAAGGTTGGGACAATGTAGAATTGGGCGACATTGTAGTATTCAACTTTCCTGCTGGCGATACAGTGCCTCAACTATGTGCTAACCCCGACTATTATACTCTCTGTTTCCAAGCTGCACAACAAACTATAGCGTTCCGTACGTTTGAATTCGATAGCGTAATTCCATACAATAATCTTATGGAACGTATGACTACAGGAGCAAAAAAAATACGTCAACAAGAAGCTCAATTGGGTAAATTAGTTGTTCGCCCTGTCGATCGCCGTGAGAATTATGTGAAACGTTGTGTAGGCTTACCAGGCCAAACTATTGAATTGAAAGAGAATGTATTATATGTAGATGGCAAAGAGTTTGAAACTCCTAAGGGTGTGCAACACAACTATTTTGTGCAAACTAATGGTGCAACTTTCTCTGCTGATGCATTACACAAATTAGGCGTTAGCGTTACAGAAACATCTGTATTAAATGGTGCTGATTACACACCATACCTAACACGCATAGGTATGGAACCTAAAAATAATGGTGCATGGGGACCTATTTATGTGATGGCTATGACTGAAGAGGTGCTCGAAAAGGTTAAATCATTGCCTATGGTGGTAGAAGTGAAAATAGAGAAAATATTGCCAGAGATGCATAGTCCGATTTATCCGTTGGCATACACATATAAATGGAATAGAGATAATTATGGGCCACTTTGGATACCTGCTAAAGGTGACACAATCCAACTAACAGAAGACAATATTTTACGCTAT
>JAFYMM010000145.1 GCA_017550055.1 Paludibacteraceae bacterium | reverse complement strand
TTTCTTTTTTCATAATTAATTACCTTTTTTTATTGTTTAAACTAATATTTAATAATTTCAATCCTCATTCCTTACTCTCTTCTTACCTACAACATACTATAAATATACTATAAACATAGGATAAATATACTATAAATATACCATAAATATAGGATAAATATACTATAAAGCAATCTTCATTTATAGTCCGAAATAGCAACTAACGTATGCCATATACTTATTATTTCCTTCATTTGGAATTGTCATCCTAAAGTTAGGCGCAACTTTCACATACTTACCCAATTTCACTTGTAAACCAGCTATTACTGTCTGTTCATCTTTCGACGAATTCCAATTATTATTTGATGTAATCATGTCATAACGAGCATAAACATCTACTATTTCATGTGCTTTAACCGAGCCATACACCGAGCAACCTAATCTATTTTTGTTAGCTACATTGCCCGAATTTTGCATCATAGCAAATTCGCCTCCCAACGAGAACATCTTATTTTTATACCCTATAAAAGTGGCATAATTATATACATTCACTTTATCTGCCTCTGTTGCATCATTCAATCCTCCATACAATCTCACTGACAATCCTTTAACTGGTACGAATGTCATCCCCAATCCATATTGAAAACCCATATCGCCCTGAATTTTCTTGTAGCCTTCGCCGTTAGTCATAATCGCATCAGCCGAAACCCAATCTGCAAATTTATATGCTACCGATAAACCTAAATCTGCGCTACTGCCAAATTTATATTGGTCTTGAAACGATTTATATATGTAGCGATAGCCCCAAAATTTTTCTTGCATATTGAATTGTGTTGTCGAAATCATACCACCTGCCAATGTCAATCCTTTGTGTTTCCAACTCACTTGTGCATTTTTGATGTAAGCAACATAATGGTAATCATCAACTCCATTAGGTTTACCGATGTCCATAACTGCTTTCAACTCTAAACCATTGCCTAATTTGTATTGATAGCCAACGTAAGAACGCTCCAATTGAAAGCCACATTTTGATACACCTTCGTCAAACTGAGTGTTGAAGTTAGCAAATACATTCACAATTGCTTTGCCTTTAGGCTCTACTTCTTTAGTCTCTTTAGGCAAATTGTTTTTTGTTGTGTCGTTTGCCCAAACCATAGAGGTCATCGTCATCAACAATACCGCTAAAATAAAATTTCTCTTTTTCATGTTTTTTTTGAATTTAAAAGATTAATAATTGTTTTTTCTTTTCGAGTGCAAAGGTAGAGCTATAATATTTCATATTTATTTCAAAAAAGTTAGTCTTTGGTTAAATATCTATTTCAAAAAATATTACATTTTTGTTAAATCTCAATACTCATATTCTAAAATTCAAGTTTTTTTTCTAATTTTGCATTGTAAATTATATGAGTAATGAAAACAGAACGTATCTTAATAGTCGACGATGAAGAAACTCTTTGTGAGGTTCTTAAACTTAATCTCGAAAACGAAGGTTATGATGTCGATATCGCATTTAGTGCCGAACAGGCTCTAACCTACAATTTGGAGGCCTATTCTCTTATACTTCTTGATATTATGATGGGAGAAATAAGTGGAATAAAGATGGCTAAAATGGTGAAAAGTAATATTAAAACAGCCAAAATACCTATCATCTTCTGTACTGCACGCGACACCGAAGATGATATGATTATGGGGCTAAATCTTGGAGCTGACGACTACATAATGAAACCATACACAGTGCGCAATGTAATTGCTCGTGTAAAAAGTGTCTTACGTCGCACGTCTGGCTACAAAGGTAATAGTGTAACCCCTTCTGAATCTATTGAAAAAAACAAGACTCTGAAAGTTGAGGGTTTGGCACTCGATTTAGAATTTAAGCGTTGCACGATTGATGGTGAAGAGATAAAACTTGCACGCAAGGAATTTGAACTATTGGCATATTTAATATCTCATCGTGGTAAAATATGCTCTCGTGAGCAAATTCTCAGTAGTGTATGGAGCAATGAAGTTATAGTGCTCGACCGTACTATTGATGTAAATATCACTCGATTGCGCTCTAAAATAGGTGTTTATGGCTCGTATATAGTAACTCGTTCTGGTTTTGGCTATGGTTTCCGCGATTAAGGTATCTTATCACAAGCGACTATTCATTGTGTTGCTTGCTTTTTCTTGGACTATAATATTGTCTTTCATCGGATTTCAATATCTGCGTGAAAAACAATATAAATCTGAATTTTTAAATGCTCAACTTCAGATGTACAATCGTCATATACTCGAAATGGTAGAAGAAGGGTTGCCTTATGAAGATTATATATCTACTCACGAAAAACCGTTTGCCGACCTTCGTATATCTATTATAACCATCTCAGGTGCGGTTGTATATGATAATATGTTGTCTGTCGATTCTCTTGATAATCACCGTCTTCGTCCTGAAATATCTTCTGCTATAAAACATGGTAGTGGCTATCATATTGGAAGACAGTCGTCAAGCGATGGACGAGAATATTTCTATTCTGCTACATGTGGCGAACGAGCTATTATTCGTTCTGCGATTCCTTATTCTGCTACATTGCAAGAATTATTGAAAGCCGATTGGTCGTTTTTGGGTATTATGGCGTCTATTAGTTTAATCATGAGTATATTGGCTTATTTTATGACACAACGTTTGGGTAAAACTATTGAACGCTTAAATCGCTTTGCTAGCAAGGCTGAAAAGGGTGAAGCTTTCGACGAGGATGAACCTTTTCCAAACGACGAACTTGGCTCAATATCAAACCATATTGTACAATTATATGCACAATGGCAACAAACAATAAAAGACAGAGACCTTGCTCACGAAGCTGTAATGCGTGAAGAACAAGAAAAAATACGAATAAAACGTCAACTTACAAATAATATCAATCACGAACTTAAAACACCTGTGGCATCTATACAGGTATGTCTCGAAACTTTACTTTCTGGCATAAATATAAGCGAAGAGAAGCGCATAGAACTCATAGAGCGTTGCTATACTAATAATAAACGACTAAGAGGTCTGTTAGACGATGTTTCTCTAATTACACGCATGGAAGATGGAAGCTCTTTGTTTACAAAAGAATCTATAGTTATCAATGATATCATATCTGAAATAGCTAACGAATTAGAAATTATACCTGAAACAGAGAGATTATCTTTGCATATCAATTTTGAAGAGCAAGTGATAATAAATGGCAATCTTTCTTTAATAGGTTCCATATTTCGCAATCTAACCGAAAATGCTATAGCATATTCTGAAGGCAAAAATATTTATATATCACTTATTGAAAACAACGATTCGGAATGTCATATACGTTTCGAAGATGATGGTTGTGGGGTAGAGGAAAAACAACTATCTCGCTTATTTGAAAGATTTTACCGAGTGGATAAAGGCCGTTCACGCCAAATGGGCGGAACTGGACTTGGTTTGGCGATTGTGAAACATGCTGTGCAATTTCATGGTGGAACAATAACTGTTTCTAATTGCATAAATGGAGGTCTTAGATTTGATTTTTCTCTAAGAAAGCAATGAATAGTGATGTAATTATTGTTACTATTGATTATATCAGTGTTTTTTTGTAACTTTGCAGTTTGATATTTTTTCTTTTCAAGTTAGGAGATTGCATATATTTGATATAGTTATGTTTCGTAGATTATCTTTAATATTCTCGTTTGTTTTGATTGCGAAGTTGGCCTTTGGTCAGTTTCGTGATTTGCCTATGCCTGTGGAGAAAAAAGATACTGTGAAACGTGAGATAAAAACTTGGACTGTAGATGATATATATGGTGTAGCAGATACTGTGGTGATTGATTCTTTGATTACAAGTTATCAAGACAATCAGCCTATAAACAATTATAGTATAGCTAATTCATGGAATGGTAACTTGGGTTCGCCTCTTGAATCAAAGATATATTTCGACCGTAAGGTGAGTTCACGTGAAGATATGTTTGAGCGTGCGTATGCTCCTTATTTAATAAAACCCTCTGATGTACGATATTATGATACAAAACAACCATTTTCACAAATGGTATATCGTTCGGCTTTTCCGCTACAGAATGAGGAGGATTATTTCAAAATTATGCTTACTTTGAACGCAAATAAGCATCTCAATGTTGGTGGGTTGTGTAATCTGATTTATGGTCGTGGTCAGTATCAATATCAATCGTCAAACATGTTGAATGGAGGATTTTGGACTACCTATACGGGAAAACAATACGAAGTGGTATCGTCTGTGATGTTTAACTCGTTTAAGAATCGTGAGAATGGTGGTATATCAGACAATAATTATATTCTTAATCCACAATACTCAATTCAAGCAAGCAATATTCCTGTAAATTTTTCTAATGTTCAGTCGGCTTATCGCAATTTCAATTATTTCTTTAATCACAGATATAAGTTGGGGCGTGAAATGGAGCGTAAGGCAAAGAGTGTGCTTGGCGTAGATTCAACTTATACTGAGTATGTAACTATAATGACGTTGACGCATACGTTTCATGCTGAGGATGTGGCACGTAAGTATGTTGAAGAGAGCGTGCCGATGGGATTTTATGCAAATAATTATTTCTCTAATTCATATACTAAAGACTCAACTGCTTATTGGTCAATAGCTAATACTTTTGCTGTAACATTAGAGGAGGAGTTTAATCGTTTGATGCGATTTGGGTTGTCGGCTTATATTAAATACGATATTCGCCATTATGGTATGGGTATTAAGAATAGAGAAGATACATTGAGATTTGATAATTCGTATTCTCATAATTTGATATTAGGAGCCAATTTGTTCAAACGAGAAGGTAAATGGGTTAAGTATGACATAGATGGTCGTATTTACCTTGTGGGACAGCATATTGGTGAATTTGACCTTGATGGACGATTTGATTTTGAGTTTAATGTTGGTCGTGAGCCATTGGGAATTATGGCAGCTGCAGGATTTCGTAATTACTCGGAATATCACCAATATCGTTATTATGAAAGTAACCACTTCAAATGGAGTGATTTAGATTTCAATAACTCTTTGGCTCTGGATATTAAGGGTAGAATAGGATTGCCAAAACGTGATATCTCTATTGGCGTTCAGTTTCAGAATATTACCAATTATGTATATTTGAATGAGAAATGTATACCTACACAGCATGATGGCAACGTGCAAGTATTAGCCGTAGATTTGTTGGCAAAATTGCGAGCATGGCGTTTCCATTTGGATGTGCAAGCTGTCTATCAGTTGACTGGGAATAGAGATGTATTGCCTTTGCCTGATGTGGCATTGTATGGCAATTTCTATTATATGGACAAGTTTTTTAAGGTGTTGACTGTGCAGTTAGGTACTTCGGTGCGTTATCATACAGAATATTATGGCAATGCCTATATGCCTGCATTAGGACAATTCTATTTGCAAAAAGATGTGCTTATTGGTAACTATCCAGAGATGAATGTATATGCTAATTTTCACCTAAAAACAGTGCGTTTCTTTGTGCAATATTATCACTTGAATAAAGGTTTGTTTGGTGGAACTAATTATCTCTCAATGCCATATTATCCAATAAATCCTGCTACTTTTCAATTTGGGTTGAGTTGGAATTTCTGGGAATAGAGAGAGTAATTAGAAGAATAAAAACAGAAGAGGCAACATTCAAATCAGAATATTGCCTCTTTTGTTTATTGTTATGTTAGATGTTTTTTTAGCGTAGGCGGTCGAGAGAACGAACGAGAGCTTCGTCTTTAGCAATTGCACGGAGAGCAAGATATGTTAGAATAGCACTAATAAAAGGTAGAATAATAGGCCAAGAGAGAGTTGTGCTATCCATTGGATTTTGTTGAAGTACCACATAGCGAGTGAAGAAGAAAATAGCGTAGTAGCCAATGAGTAGTACCATGTTAAAGCTTGAGAAACGCATTTGGATTACGCGCCATTTATACGTAAATATTGTGAATAGAGCAATTAAGAGAATTACTATATTTGTGATAGTTAACCACATAGTTACACCATTGAGATGGAATCCTCCTTGTTCGATAGGATAGAATCCACGAAGAGTTGAGAGTGCATAGTCGATACCTTCAGGAGAGATTGCTCGCATTGAAGGTAAGAAAAGTGTAAGGCTCATTGCGATTACTACGATGAGCAGATAGAGAGTTTGAATGCGTTGAATCATAATTTTAATAGTAAGTAGTTAGTAAAGAGTAGTCGGTTGAGGACTAACTCGTTGTGTTAGTTATTATTGTTTTTTGAAGAAAGAGAATAGACCTTTCTTTTTTTGTTCTTGAGGTTGATTGCCAAGATAGCGAGCTGCATCGGCTGAAGTTTCATTGTATTTTATCATTCGGTAGATTATGCCCCAATCGGGTAGTCCACCAAGATTGCGGTCGTCAATCCACATATCGGCAGTAAGTTTGCGTGGTGTGGTATTGTCCCAAGTTTCTTCAGGATAGTTTCTATTTACGGCATAGAATTCAAGTCCACGTTCACGACAGTAGTTTACTGCATCGTCGAGGAGTTCGCCTTCGCGCACGGTCCAGAGTATCAGTTGATGATGACATTCGCTTTGAAGGCGTTTGAGTACGTCGATAGCAAAGGGAATTGGTTTTCCAATGGCAGGGTAGGCATGTTCTACGATTGTGCCATCGAAATCTACGGCTATAATCATATATTAGGTAATTGTGTTTTTAGTTTTCTGTAGCGTTTTCTTCTGTCGTATCTTCTATGTTCTCTTCGGTTGGAGTTAGGGGGGTGAGGTCGGCATTGATGCGTTTTTCGGTTGGTTTACAAATTATTAAGCCTATCATACAGATACCAGCAACCCAAAAGAGATGTTTTACTTGGAATATGTAAATACCAAAAATAGAGGCAACTAATCCGATAGTTATGATTGCGAGTCGGATAACTCCATAGATTTTATAATAGTATTCGCGAGAACCATCGTCGGGAATTTGTTTGAGGCGTTTTATTCCGAGACTAAAAAGTTTGAATGACAATGGGAATGTGAGGACTACATACCAAAGATTGATGGTGTAGTAGGTGGTAGAGGCTTGGCTATCGGCGTTGAAATAGATGCCTTTGTGGTATGTTAGGTGATAGCCAATCATAGCAGAAATGATTGTGAGGAGCAATGTGAGATAGTAGGTAATAGTAAGAATGTGTTTTGGATGTTTCATATCAATGAATAGTGATTAGTTAATAGTGCTATTTGTTGTTATATTTTATACGATTAGTAATTGAGCGTCCGAGAGTGATTTCGTCAGCATATTCGAGGTCGTCACCAATAGCAACTCCGCGAGCGATTGTAGTTATATTTACGGGCAGGTGAGCAAGCTTGCGATAGATGTAGAAACAAGTTGTGTCGCCTTCCATATTAGGACTAAGAGCAAGTATGACCTCTTTGATGTTGCCCTGTTCGACGCGCTCGATAAGTGAAGATATCTCTAAATCGTTAGGAGATATGCCATTCATTGGAGAAATGACACCA
>JAFYMM010000144.1 GCA_017550055.1 Paludibacteraceae bacterium | reverse complement strand
GATTGTGTGCAATAACAAATTGTACGTCAGCAACTCAGGCGGATTAGACAATCCGTTCTATGACAATTCTGTGAGTGTTGTTGATTTAGTGAGTTTCAAAGAGATACGCCGCATAGAAGTAGGACTAAATCCTGGCTCAATAATATCCGATAGCGAAGGAGATGTGTATGTAATCACCAGAGGCGACTACGATGAAGAGGACTATATGCTACATAAGATAGATTCGGAAATAGATACCATAGTGGAAACATTCAAAGATTTACATCCTCTGCAAATGGTGATACATAACGACTTAGCATATATGTATAGCTATAACTATAAAAGTGGCGAGCAATGGATTAAGGTATTCGACTGCCTTGCCGACCAAGTAGTGAATGACAACTTTATCACAGACGGAACTGAGCTTGAAACTCCATTTGGTATGACTATAAATCCCGAAAATGGCGACTTATACGTTATGGAGGCATATAATTATGTGCTATGGGGCGATGTGCTTTGCTTCAACCGCAATGGAGAATTGAAATTCCGCCTCAATGAAATCGGTCTAAATCCAAATTCGATAATAATACGATAATTGAAAAGACAAAAGAACAAAAAAACATAATCTTTTTTATAAACGTAAATTATCGTAAATTTAATCATAAATTATTTATAATTAGCAGATAATTAAAGTAAAATATTTTTGTTATTATGTTATTCTGTCTTCTAAAATAAAAAAACTATGAAACACTCGGTTACAGCATTATTATGCACATTATTCAGTACACTTTGTTTTGCAGAAAACAAAGTAACAGTAATTGAATACAATCCTGCTCCAGGACAATTTGTGAACACATTGCCTATTATTGAAGATAAAAAAGATGTGTTTAAACTTACTCAACAAGCCCTTGATAGAGGGTATTTGATTAGTCTTGGGGCTTTCGGTGGGTATATGACAGTTAAATTCGACACTCCGCTTGCTAATGCAGAGGGCAACGACTTCATAATACTCGGTAATGCCTTTGAGACAAGTGCCGAACCGGGAGTTGTGATGGTAAGTCGAGATGCTAACCAAAATGGTATTGCCGACGACCGATGGTACGAAATAGCAGGTAGCGAATATGCTCGTTCGGTAAAGGACTATGAAATAACATATTATCGTCCAACAGCCGAAGACGATGCTTCGGAAGAGGCAATAGAAGAATATATACGTTGGTCTGATAATCAGGGCAATAGCGGTTGGCTTACAAAAAATACCTGCTACAAGCAACCTTACTACCCTATATGGATTGATGATGATAGTTTGACGTTTAGAGGCACAATGTTGCCAGATAATGCTATTGACGTAAGAGGCGATGGCTCATACTTCCGCTTAGCTCCATTCGAATGGGGATATGCCGACAATCAGCCTAATTCGAATGAAGCAGGTTGCAGTTTTGATATTGATTGGGCTGTTGATGCAGAGGGTAATAAAGTTGATATAGAAGCAATTGACTTCATAAGAATACATACGGGCACGATAGCAGCCGACCACGGACAGATAGGCGAAGCGAGCACCGAGATTTCGGCTATTAGAGCACTTCACGATGAAACAATCGAAATGAGTGATGAAATTGTATTCGACCTAAACGGCATGATTACTGACAACAACATTCAATTCAACGAATCAGACGTGTGGGATAAAACGCTCAACGATAGTGCAGAATATCAATGGTTTGGCAATGGCACATTCTCGTTCTCTCACCTCCGCTCAGGCAATAGTTGGGACGGCACATCGTGGGAAGGATTTACAATTTCACGCAGTCAAGACACACTACTATCACACGAGGCATTCTACCCAGACCATCAATGGGGCGTGATGGCAGGCGGTGGTGTTGCAGGGGAAGGCTCACCTTATATTCTTGGCTACTATGCTGAATACACTGAAAGTTCGATTGAAGGTCATATTTGCGAAATAGGATTTACTCATGCCAATGAAATTGAGGCAGTTGGATGTTATGTTTGCAACTCGCCATACACTACAAAATGTATTGTTGACGGATTTATGTATGCTCGCAAATTTACTCGTGGCGATTACTGTACACTTACGGCACATGGCATCAATGCCGATGGAGAAGATTGTGGCACAGTGATTTATTATATGGCTGACTACCGCGATGAGGATTCGACTAAATGGTTTGTGAATAGAGATTGGGCATGGATGGATTTGTCGGAACTTGGAACAGTGAAAAGTATATATTTCACTATGGAGACCACCGACGTAGGCGATTGGGGTTCAAACACCACATTCTATTTCGGGCTCGACCAAATCACCATCCGCCCCGTCAAAGAAGAAACAGGCCTCTCACACCCCTCAACCCTCAACTCTCAACTCATGGCATACCCTAACCCATGTCGCGACCAGCTATACATAGACGGTATAGAAGATGGAGAAATAGTAAATATCTATAATCTACAAGGGCAAATGGTAATGACACAAATAGTGGTTAATAAAAATGAACCTCTACAAATATCATCTTTGTCGGCAGGCATTTATGTTGTAAAACACAAAAATAAAAATAGGAGTATAAAACTAATAAAAAAATAAAAAGTGAACCTATATCATTAATAGAGATTTTATAAGATTATTTAACATTTTTTTTAGTAGCAAAATTAAAATAAAAATGCTAACTTTGCGTTCTAGTTTTACAATAAAATAAAACCCGATGCGTTTAATACCGATAATCATAACATTCGTGATAATGGCATACATACCAAGTAGTTTGTATGCAAGGCACATCATGAAAACGAGACGCTCAATAACAGAAGAAGTAGTTGCTGCTTTTGCTATACCCACATTCATAATTTTAGGTATAATATTTATCAATAGAGCAACACTTGTAAATTTGTTAAGTGGGCAATTTATGATATGGTCGTTGTGGATGTTTCTACTTATTTACTTACCATTAAATGTTTATTCTGTATTTTATGTGATTAATAAAATAATAAAACTATTAACACATCGAACATTCAAAACCATAAATTATATTGGGATAGCCTCAGCAGTAATAGTTGCATTTGCTATTATCATGGGCGCAGCTACACGTCATCACATTAAAGTGCGCGAGACAACAATCTATTCAAAAAATCTACCATCGGAATTTGACGGAATACGAATAGCGCACATATCGGATTTGCATTTAGGCAACTTGTCGCCTCAAAATAAATATTTAGACAAAATAATAGCAACAATAAATAAAGAAAAACCAAATATTTTGGTATTCACTGGTGATCTGCTAAATCAGATAGCAGAAAATGCCAATAATGTAGATAGTCTATTTTCGAAGGTAGATGCACCTTTAGGCAGATATGCAGTAATGGGAAATCACGACTATGGTGACTATAGCAAATGGAAAACAGAAGCAGACAAGAAGGCTAATCTTGAAGCAACTTATGAAACATATTGTCGTTTGGGATTTACATTATTAAAAGATTCGGCTCTATACATAACCATAGGAGATAATAAAATAGGTGTGATTGGAGTTGAAAATTGGGGAAACCCTCCATTTCCACGCTATGGAGATTTAAGTGAAGCTACAAAGGCATTTAATCCTGCTGAATTCAACATTTTATTATCGCACGACCCAAACCATTGGGAGTTTGAAGTAACAAAAGACAAAAAATACGAATACATTGATTTAACGCTATCGGGCCATACACATTCGGCACAAATAGGGATAGAGATAGAAAACAAACACAAATGGTCGCCATCGCAATGGATATTTAAATATTGGGATGGATTATACCAAGAAAACAACCAATACCTTTACGTTACACGAGGATTGGGTTATGTAGGGATTCCATTTCGCTTAGGTATGCCTGCCGAAATAAGCATTATTGAATTAAAGGTTGAAAATTAAAATAGCTTATTAATATAAAAAAAGAGACTGTATCAAAATTCATATTTGACACAGTCTCTTATTTTGTTTTTGAAATACGCTTATTAGTGTGTTTCTTCTAAAATGCGTTGTGCCATTTCAAGAATAGTAGTATCATCCAATTGCACCATACCACCATCAGGACCTGGTTCGATGTGAACGCCACAGCCAGAACCGTCTTTATAGTTGTGACCACCAAAATAATTACGTACTGTTTCTACAGAAAGTCCTAATTCGTCGGCAATACGTTGCATTGAACCATCTGGCAATGAATCTTTGATACGACGCAATTCGTTAAATGTGATTGTTTTAGTCATAGTGATTAGTATTTAAAAGTTAGTATTTAAATTAGTTATTTTTGATGGTGTAAATATAGAACTTTTTTTTGAACCGACCAAATTATTTTTCAATTATTTTTCAAAACATGCTATAGAACATAAAACGAGCAAAAAGTGGAAAGTCGTAAGTTGAATGTTAACAACATAATTATGAATGATGAATAACTCGAATAGACCTGAAAATACTATAAACAAATAGTGCAACAAAAACGCCTAAAACCGCCCCACAAACAACGTCGCCAACATAATGCACTCCGAGATAGACTCGCGAATAGGCGGTCAGAACTGCCCAAAATGCGATAGCAAGCGTATAATAACGATTGCGAATGACCAACGATGTGAACACCGCAAAGGCAAAGGCATTGGCTGCATGCGACGAAACAAAGCCATAAAGTCCGCCACGATAGCCACGAACGGTGTGTATCAAATCGGCAATTTCGGGATTGTGGGTTGGTCGCAATCGTGCCACCCATGGCTTCAGGAGCGAAGATGAGATTTGGTCTGCCAACAAGATGCACAACGCAATACCAGCCACTACATACAACGAACGAACGCCCCACTTGCGCCACATCCACACAAGCAAAAGAAGAACAAGAGGCAACCATGTCCATGTTTGTGTGTAAATATAGAAAAAGTTGTCAAAGAAAGGACTATGACAACTATTTATTGCTAATGTTAAAACCTTATCTAATTCATAATTCATAATTACACACTCCTTACTCCTTGCACCCTACTCCCTTACTCCTTGCTCCCTACTCCCTATTTTAAATTTTCTCTATAGTAGATGATTGCAACCAGCCTATATTGCCATCGGCAAGGCGAACTTCCGACCATGACGAAAGAGTTGAAAGCACGTTGACTTTTGTGCCTTCGTGGATGACAAACACCTCTGTGCCGCTATCGTCGGGACTACTCTTGACCGACACTGTGCCTGCCAAAACTATTGCCTCTGGATTGTTCTCAATATGTCTTTTCACTTGGAAAGCATAGACCATAGAAAATATCGAAAAGAACAAAAGGAAAAAGGCTGAGAAAAACGACAATTTGCGCATCCACACCTCTTTGCCAAAAAGATAGAGCAACACCAAAAGGAGCATGACGATGAAACTGATTATGCTTGCGTATGCCCACTGATTAGAGGTAAGCAAACGGCCTAACGACTCAAACCATTCGGTCATAAAAAAACGTTCGAGCGATTCTATCTTGTCGGTTTTCATCTTGTTGACAAATTCGAGATTGAACTTGATGTCGTCGTTCGTTGGGTCGAGGCGCAATGCTCGCTCATAGTTCAAGATTGCCAACCCGAGTTGATTTGACTTATAGAGCGCATTGGCATAGTTGTAATACAACGCAGCCGACTCGCCATACTGAAACATCGCAGCATAAGCATCTGCCGCTTCGGCATACTCTTTTGCAGCATACAACTCTTCGGCTCGCTTCCAATCTGCTTCTTGACAGTGCAAAGCAGAAAATGCAAAATGCACAATTAATAATAAAAATATCTTTTTCATCTTAATAATTTTAAAAATAAACACAGAGTAGAAATGCTCTCTAAGCTTTTCTTATAGTAGATTCCAATGTTGATATAAGTTTTTCTGTTGACTCGAACGTATGGCGCATTGCCGATTCTTTGTTGCTAATAGGAGCATAACGCTCAAATTCACAATCATTAAGCAATTTGACAAACTCTTGAACAACCTCTTCAGCTACTCCTCGTTGAGACAAACGTAGAGATATGTTGTCTTTGTTCAATTCGCTGACTGGAATTGATAATTTGTCAGACAAATAGCCCCACAAGGCTTTTAACACCTCGTCGTAGAACGTATCTTTATTGCCAGCCTTACATTCACGCTCTGCCACTTTGAGTCGGCGACGTGCCACTTTATTTGCCTTCTTATTGCGCATGAGTGCAACATTAGCATTGTCGCGCGCTTGCTTGCGGAATATGATAATCAAACAAACAATTACTGCCAAAGAGATTATATAAAACAACCAGAAGAACATAGTGCCAGCAATGATGCGCTCGGCTGGCTTAATCTTAGGGGCTGAGGTGTTTATATAGCGAATGTCGGTAGCCAACACCTCTACTTTCTCTTGTCCTGTGAAATTACTAACCACTGGTGAGTTAGAAACCGACTGCGAGCCTTTGTTGACTCTGATGTTGATCTCCTCAGTAGAAAGGGTTTTATAAGAATCAGATGCTACATCGAAATAGCTTAGTGTCAAAGCAGG
>JAFYMM010000143.1 GCA_017550055.1 Paludibacteraceae bacterium | reverse complement strand
TATTGTGTGTGATAAAAGGCTGTTACAAACAATTCAAAGTGACAGATATTGACGGTGTTAAGATTGATTTCCCACAAGGCTGGGTGCACTTGCGTAAATCTAATACTGAGCCAATCATTCGCATCTATTCCGAAGCCCCAACACGCGAGCAAGCCGACAGATTCGCTAGTGCAATCATTGCCGAAATCAAGCGTATCGCCCAAATCTAATACCCAATCATATATGAAAAAACTATTATTCTTTCTATTGATACTCATTGCTACTATTTTTTCGGCATGTGATATGCTACTTACTACGCCGACCGATTTATCTGGTACATGGACTATTAAATCTTTGAAAGCCAATAGCGAGGAGTATATCGACAACGAGCATTTACTTGCCTATGCGCCCGACATTGCTACCTCGACAATAGTTATCAATAGCGACAGTACCTTCCAACTAACATTAGTCTATACCGCATACAACGATGCGACCGACTTATTATCAGAAATTCATCAAGGCACTTACACCTTCGACGGAGATATTATCGAATTTAACGCCACCAACTGCAAAGGATTATCGAAAGAGAAAACCTGTCAGTTCCGAGGCGAAGTCGAAGGCAATATGTTGTACATCTCCAAATCTTTTACCGCAGGCAGTTTAGTTATGTTGCCTGTTGTCGAGGAGTCGGTTGCTGTGATGGTCTCATTCCAACAAGATTGATAGTATGAATTCAGAAACAAGAGTAGCACTATTTCCCGGTTCGTTCGACCCATTCACGCGCGGACATCAAGCCATAGTAGAGCGAGCATTGCCTATGTTTGATAAATTGGTCATTGCTATAGGCATCAATCGAGCAAAAAAGAGTTGGATGCCCATTGACGAGAGATTGGAGCGATTGAGGGTTTTGTATGCCGACGAGCCACGCATTGAGGTAGTTACCTACGACACATTGACTATGGATTTAGCCCAACATTATGGTGCAAAATACATCTTGCGAGGTGTTCGGTCGGTGACTGATTTCGAGTATGAGCGCACCATAGCCGATGCTAATCGACGCATAGCAGGCTTGGAAACCATATTCCTTATCTCCGATGCCGACACATCCCACATCTCCTCATCCTTAGTCCGAGAATTAGCCTCTTTTGGTCATGATGTAAGCGATTTATTACCATAATATATAATTTGACCCACATAAAAATTATGTGGGTCGTTTTTTTATATAGTCTGACTTTGCAACTTTTGCAAATGCGAGGTGTAAAGATGGCTGTTTTCTAAGGAGCAGTTTGCTTGAGCCTTGCTATAGGGTAGGACGAGAAAAAATAGAATGAGGTTTTTTTGCTAAATTTACGAAGAATAGGATACGAGAGAATTTTTTTGGAGAATTATTGTTTGGTTATTGAAAATCTATTTTACCCATTTTAGGCATTAGATTTATTATTTGTTTTTGGCGTTTTTGCATGTATGGACCAGGGTGGCTGATGCTATAGTGTCGTGGGTTGGGGAGGGCGGCTGCCATTAGGGCTGATTGTCCTTTTGATAGTTTGCTTGCTGGAATTTTCCAATAGTACTGTGATGCTGCTTCGGCTCCATATATGCCGTTGCCTAATTCGACAATGTTGAGATAGACTTCCATAATGCGTTCTTTGCCCCATATAAGTTCGATTAGTATGGTGTAGTAGGTTTCGATGCCTTTGCGGAACCATGTGCGTGAGCAGAAGGTGAAGACGTTTTTGGCTGTTTGCTGGGATATGGTGCTACCTCCTCGTATGCGTTTACCTTCAAGGCGTTCGATTAAAGCCTGTTTTATGGCTCGTTCGGAGAAGCCGTTGTGTTGCATGAAAAGGTTGTCTTCGCTTGCGATACATGCAATTGTGAGATTTTGAGAGATTTCGTTGAGTGATACCCATTTTTTGTCGTTGCGAGGTGCTTTGCCATCAAGGATTGATTGGCATGAGCGTAGTATCATTAGTGGTGTGAAATATACCGGGACGTATTTTAGAAGGACTACAGACGCAATGGATAGGAACCAAAGGGCAAGTAGTGTTCGATAGGTGTATTGCCAAATGCGTTTGCCGAATGATGTTTTGTTGTTTTTCTGTTTTTTTCTTTTTTGCATTATATGTTTTGTAGTGTAGATAGGAGTTGTGGGATTATTAGTGTGTTGTTGTCGTTTTGGATTGTGTAGTTGGAGTGGGTGTGTGCGTACTGGTTGTCGTGCGATTGGTTGTTGATGCGGGCACTGATGGCTTCGGCAGAGGCGTGGTCGCGATTCATGGCGCGTTGGAGTCGGATTTCGTGCGGTGCATCTACATATATGACTTTGTCAACGAATTTGTCGAGTCCGCTGCTGAAAAGGATTGCGCTCTCGATGAATACTAATTCGGTGGGTTGAGATTCTGCCCACTGCAAGAAGTGGTTGCACACGATGGGGTGGACTATGGAATTGACAAAGGTGAGGTTTTCTTTGTCGTTGAAGATTTGTTGTGCTAAATAGGGACGGTTGAGGTTGCCAGAGATGTAGGTGTCGGGCCCGAATCGGTCGGTTAGTGCTTGACGGATGTCGGGGTGGTTGTTCATGAGGCGTTTTGCCCATGAGTCTGAGTCGTAGACTGGGTAGCCCATGGTGGTGAGGATGCGTGATACTACGCTCTTGCCTGAACCGATACCGCCTGTGATGCCTATTTTTTTCATGTTTTTTTTTACTTTCGCGATTTTTTTTCTCACGGATATATATATTCTCTTACGGAACGCACGGAACCGAAGGTCTTTGTGTCTTTGGTGATAAAAATTTTATCGCTGCGCGATGTTTTTTATTTTCCCACAGATTTTTCTCGCCAAAGGCTCAAAGACCGCTGGTTCACAGATTGAAAAGATTTTTTTCTTTTCTTTTTTTTGATTCGCTTGTTTAGGCTCTGCCTAAAACGTCGCTCTGCTGATTTACACAGATTTTTTTATCGCTATGCGATGTTTTTTACAAATTATAAGAAAGATTTATGCGATTTGTGTTGTTTGTGGGCGAAAATATAAATTTGTTTTATTTGTGGGTGGAGAGATAATTAGTTTTCGATTATGTATTCTACTTCGGATGGGTGGAGTTGGATGTTGAAGATGTAGCCTGAGGTGTAGTCTAATTGTAGTGTTGCGGTGTTTTTGTCGGGGTTGAGGAGAATGTCGTTGTAATCGAATATGGCACGGAAGGTGGATTCGGTTACGGAGTTGTAGTGGCTTAGACCTACGCTGAAACGGATTTTAATTTCGGATGGAAATGTGCGAACTTTGGTGTTTTGAGGGAGATTTTCTACTATAATGGGAACTATGACCTCTTTTTCGGTACACATTTCGACAGGGACGGTGACATTGACAGATGGGCGACTGATGTTTACGCCTTGTGGTTTTTGAATGTTGACTGCTATGGTCTTGGTTTTGTCGAATGTTTCGGTTATTGGTTCGAGGTATAGATAAGAGATTGAATCGACCGATTCTTTTGTGCCAAGTAGTGAGACATATTTAGGAGAGAAGGCTACTGTGTCGTACATGACGTGTTGCGGTGCGAGTTTTATGACATTGCTCGTAACCACAGGCACTAATTTTGAGTATAGACGTATGTATTTCGATGTGAAATAGCCGGGATTGAGTTCAACGACTTTGGTGGTTGGAGATAGTAGTGAAAGGATTTTTTGGAATTGCTCATCGAATTTTATTTCGATAGGGCTGTTGTCGTCGAATTGGGCAGTGAGGTCGATTTTGAGTGTATCGAAATGCGATTTTTGATAACTCCAAATGATTTTGCCTTCGTCTTTTAGGACGAATTTTAATTCTTCGGGCAATTCTTTTTCGAGTTGCACGTTGTCGGGTACGCCAATGTATGATATTGGTATTCGGCGAGATATTTCGCGTTGAGTGCCAATATTATACATATACCATAGGAAAAAAGCAAGAACGAAAAAGAACAAAAAAGTTACTACTTCTCGAGATTTCAAGAAAGTAGCAACTTTATTTCCTTGTCGCTTAATGTGATACAAAAAGCGTTGTGATTTCATAATTTAATTATTTTGCAGGTTGTTGTGTAGCATCTTCAGGTGAATCGAAAACCATGTTTTTGTTTACACGGATTTTAACGCCATCAGCGATTTCGACAAGTACGTAGTTGTCTTTCACTTCACGCACGCGACCATAGATACCACCTTGAGTGATTACTGTTTTGCCATTTTCGAGAGAGTCTTGGAATTTTTTAATCTCTTTTTGGCGTTTAGTTTGAGGACGAATCATGAAGAAATAGAAGATAACGAAGATGAGGAGCAACATTACCATATTTGTCCAACCTGCACCTTTTGCGCCTTCAGCGGCTTGTAATAGAATTGTAGTCAACATTTTTTATAGTTATTAGTTAATAGTGTTTAGTAAAATAGTGTGTTTAGGTGGGGGCACCTTAGTTGTTAGTCTCTTCAGTTGGAGTTTCTGTGTTGGCTTCAACTGCTTTTTTTGCTTTTTTCTTTTTTGTGACGAGTTTGAATTTGCTCAATTCGCTTGTTTCGCGAAGGTCGTGAACAACTTTGTCGAGAACGCCATTGATGAATTTGCTACTTTTTTTGGTTCCGTAGTATTTAGCAAGTTCGATATATTCATCGAGAGTTACGTTGACAGGGATGGTTGAGAAATAGAGCAATTCGGCAATAGCGGCTTTGAGAATCACTCTGTCCATCATAGCAACGCGGTCGATGTCCCAATCGATGAGATATTTAGTGATGATGTTTTCGATTTCGTTGTTGTGGAGGAGCACAGAGTCGAGGAGTTTGATGGCAAAAGTTTTGTCAGCCTCGTCTTTGTACATAGGGAGGAGAGGTTGGTTAGGGCCGTTTTCTTCCTTGAATTGTTTGATAGTTTTTTCGACGAAACTGAAAACAATGTCGATGTCGTCGCTCCAATAGATAGATTGCTGTTCGAGCAAATGGTCGAATTGTTCGTTTTCTTGGAATTCGTTAGCAAGAATATCGCGCCAGAACTTTTTGTCTTCGCCATACGAAGGGTTCTTTTTAGCGATATATAGGCAGTAGTATTCGCGACGATTGACTTGAGAGATAAGATATTTGATGAACTCAGTATCTTCTGCCCAAGATAGTCCACGCTCATTGGCATACGAATACAGGTCGATGTTTTCGCCAAGTTGGCGTGCAAATTTGTTGTTCATGAATTGTTCGTTGAACATTTCGTTGACGCGAACACCACCAATACGGTCGCGAAGAGAATCGGCTTTCACCTCGGTGTAACGGCGCGATTCGGCAATAAGTAGCAATATGTAGTGATATAAATCATAAGATTTCTGTATGCTCAATTGCAATTCGTTTTCCGCTGTTGTGAGGTCGGTGTTTTCTTTTGCAAAACAAGCATACAAAACTTGCGCTACCTTAATTCTTAAAAGGGCTCTATTTATCATTACGCTTAAATGAAGTAGTAAGTAACAAGTCGTAAGTTGCAAGACTCTTGACTTATGACCAAATTATTTGCAAAGTTACAAAAAAAAGTTGGAAGTAGCAATTAAATTTGAAATTTGAAATTTGAAATTT
>JAFYMM010000142.1 GCA_017550055.1 Paludibacteraceae bacterium | reverse complement strand
TCGATGCGACTGTGTTGACCGAAGCTGGTTATGTAGGCGAAGACATCGAGTCTATCCTCACACGCCTCTTGCAAGCATGTGATTATGATGTCGAGGCTGCCGAGCGTGGTATTGTATTTATCGATGAAATCGACAAAATCGCCCGTAAAGGCGACAATCCGTCAATCACTCGCGATGTAAGTGGCGAAGGTGTGCAACAAGGACTTTTGAAGCTCCTCGAAGGCTCGGTTGTCAATGTTCCACCACAAGGCGGCCGTAAGCATCCTGATCAAAAAATGATACCCGTAAACACTCAAAATATCCTATTTGTTTGTGGCGGTGCATTTGATGGTATTGAACGCAAAATTGCTCAACGCCTTAATACCCATGTTGTTGGGTTTGGGTCTGTGAGCCAACAAAATATCATCGATCGCGACAATCTTTTGCAATATATCGCTCCTCAAGATTTGAAATCGTTCGGACTTATCCCTGAAATCATCGGACGTTTACCAATTCTCACCTATCTCAATCCGCTCGATCGCGATGCTTTATTGCGTATTCTCATTGAGCCTAAAAACTCAATTATCAAGCAATATATCAAATTATTTGCGATGGATGGTGTAGAACTTACAATCGAAGATGACGTAAAAGAATTTATTGTAGATAAGGCTATTGAATATAAACTCGGTGCGCGTGGATTGCGTTCTATTGCCGAGTCAATAATGATGGACGCAATGTACGACGTTCCATCGTCTAACGAAAAGAAAATCCTTATAACTCGTTCTTACGCAGAAGAAAAACTTTCTCGTGCGCATCTCAACCTTCACATCGGTGATTGATAATAAAAAAACACATGGAAGAATGTAAAATCACATCCTTTCATGTGTTTTATTTGCATAAAAAGTATCACTCAACAATACACACTCTCATTGTGTATTCAGTCCTAAAAATTCCAAAATCTGAATATAGGATACAGCATACTGCAAGCAACCCTCACCTTACCTTCAAAATACACACTCTCATTGTGTATTGCAGAGGAATATAAAACAGAAATTTCAATAATTATGCTAAAAACCATTCAACTGCTTTTTTTAAGTTTATTTTTAATTACCATCTTCAACTCTTGCGAACAATCATCTATTGATTCGTCCGATGAGGGTGTATTGCCTGGCCTATTTTCGGTTTCCGAAACTGAGCAAATCCGTTTTTCTCAAGGCAATCTTCAATATCAAGCCTCAACAAATACATGGCGATTTGCCGAGAATCAATTCGATATCATTGGTGCCGACAATAGCAATATTTCTGACTCTTACGATGGGTGGATTGATTTATTCGGTTGGGCCACATCGGGTTATAACAATAGTATGCCATATCAAATTTCTGATAACGCAATTGATTATGGACCTGCAGATGAATCTATAGCTGACACTAACTACGATTGGGGGCTTTACAATAAAATATCAAACGGAGGCAACAAAGTAGGTTTGTGGCGTTTACTTTCAAAATACGAGTGGGAATATATACTCACTAAGCGAAATAACGCCTCAAAACTGTTTGGAGTAGGGTGTATTAATGGTGTAAACGGACTTATTTTATTGCCCGATAGTTGTGTTATTCCCGATGGCATAACTTTCCAAGCTGCCGTAGCAAGTGATTCGGGTGCAGATTTATATAGCATAGTGAATAATTTCACCTTGGCTGAATGGTCCATTTTCGAAAGTGCAGGTGCCGTATTTTTCCCTGCAGCTGGAGCCCGTTTGTCTAAGAAGGTGATGTACACTGGTATAGCAGGATATTATTGGACTGAAACTATTTTTGAATACGATGCTATAAGTATATATTGTATGGGATTTGACTCAAGTCGTGTCGTTTGGGAGGGCTTAAGCAATCGAACAAACGGGCGTTCTGTGAGATTGGTAAAAAATCAAAAGTAATTAATTTTGTGATAGTTATGGCTAAAGTTGTTAGTAAACCAAAATTTGATACTTGTTTTTTTGAGCGTTATGCCAAAATAACGCTTGAAACCATTTTGGGCGAAAAATACTCAAAATTGGTTAATAAAGATCGTCCCGATCTGCAATCCGAAGACAATGCTATTGGTATTGAGGTTACTCGTGCGTTAAAAGAATCTAAGGTCGAGGCTATTAAGTTGTTGAATGAGATGGCAGTGGCTAAGGTGAAAGATGTCTCAGGGCTGACCGAAAAACGAGGTGCTGGTTATGTATATGGTTTAGTCGATACCGATTCCGTAGGGGCAGAGGAGTATAGATATTGGCTTGAAGCATCGCCACTTAAGAGAGTGATTGAAAACAAAGTGAAAAAAGTCATAAATGGCTTTTATGGCGATTTTAATGATTTTGGATTGTATATATTTACAAAAGATGATATGACTCCCGACGATTTAATCGCTGCAATGAAATTAACAATGGAGTTGCAATCTGGCGCAGAACAACAATTTCAAACTCTCTATATATCTGAAATTCAAAATCTATATGTTTGTGATGTTGCTACGTTGTCATACAAGCAATATCCTATTTCAGAGGAGTTATGTAAGAAATTTTTTATAAACTCCATTTAAGTGAAATATTTTTCTTACCTTTGTCGTGTATTTATAGTGCATATTATGAAACGATTATTTTCTTTTTTATTGTTTGTAGCCGTCACTGCTACATCTTTTGCCATATCGGTTGGCTCTCCTAATCAACGTATTAAATTGATTTTTGATATTACGTTAAAGGATAGTGTTCCATATTACCAAGTCTTTTTTGATGGTAAAGAGGTTGTTGCAAAGAGTGAAATGGGATTTTTGCTCGATGGCGATAAGGATTTAAAGCATGGTTTCTCTCTTAATAGTGTAGATGTAAAAGATTTTTCTTCAACTTGGATGCCTATTTTAGGGCAATATGCTGAGATTGAAGATAAATATAATAATTGCGTTGTTAGTCTTGTTCAAAATTCAACAGGTCGCACTATGCGTATTGTTTTTAGACTTTATAATGAGGGTCTCGCTTTTCGTTATGAGTTTGACAAACAAGATAATTTAGGTTATTTCCGCATTGCTGATGAGGTTACTCAATTTGCAATGACAGATGACCATACTGCATGGTGGATTCCAGGGGCTTATGATTCTAATGAGTTTTTCTATACAAAGAGTAAATTATCTGATATAGACGCAACCAAAGTGGATGGGTCGGGCATTGGTACAAATCAAGTATTTGATAAAAATGCAGTGCAATCGCCAATTATGATGAAAACATCTAAAAAGCTTTATTTGAATATATTTGAAGCTGCATTGGTTGATTATCCAGCTATGCATTTGCTTTATAATAGAAAGAAAAAAACTTTTAATGCAGCTTTGGCTCCAACACCAGTCGAGGGCGTAAAAGCTTTTATGCAAACTCCTTGTAATACGCCTTGGCGTACAATTTTTGTCACTGATGATGCTCGTGAAATCTTGGCTTCAAGCATGATTTTGAATCTAAACGAGCCTTGTAAAATTGAAAATACAACTTGGATTAAACCCGTGAAATATGTAGGTATTTGGTGGCAAATGCACGCTCCAGGTCAAGGCACTTGGAATTATGCTGACGTGCCAAACATCAAATTAGCAGAAACTGATTGGTCTAAATTGACTCCAAACGGACGTCATGCTGCAACAACCGAGAATACTATGCGTTATATTGATTTTGCTGCAGAGCATGGCTTTGACGCTGTGTTGGTTGAAGGTTGGAATGTTGGTTGGGAAGATTGGGCTGGTCAATGGAAAGAAGAGGTGTTTGATTTCGTTACTCCTTATCCCGACTTTGATGTGAAAAAAGTTACTGCTTATGCAAGAGCTAAAGGGGTAGAACTTATTATGCATCATGAAACTTCTGGTTCTGCAACTAACTATGAACGTCGTATTGATGAGGCCTTTGATTTTATGAAAGAGTATGGCTATAATTCTGTGAAGACGGGTTATGTAGGTCGTATTATTCCTCGAGGTGAGTATCACGATGGACAATGGATGGTAAATCATTATAATCGTGTTCTTGAAAAGGCTGCTGATCGTAGAATTATGGTGAATGCGCATGAGCCAGTGCGTCCTACTGGTTTGAGTCGTACTTATCCTAACCTTTTGGCATGCGAAGCTGCTCGTGGCAATGAGTTTAATGCTTGGAGTGTAGGTAATCCTCCTTCTCATGAAATAGATTTAGCGTTTACTCGTCTTCTTGGTGGTGCAATGGATTATACTCCAGGTATTTTCGAAATAAAAATGGATTATTATCAACCTGGCAATCCTTGTCAAATTCATACAACATTAGCAAAGCAATTAGCTTTGTACGTAACAATGTATAGTCCACTGCAAATGGCTGCTGATTTGCCTGAAAATTACGAGCGTTATATGGATGCATTCCAATTTATTAAAGATGTGGATGTAGATTGGCTTGACACAAAAGTGCTTGAAGCTGAGCCTGGTGAATATATCACAATTGCTCGTAAAGGGAAAAAATATGGACAATGGTTTGTTGGGGCTATTACTGCTGCAAAAGCACGTAAAGCAGTTATTGACTTTTCTTTCTTGCAACCAGATGTTAAATATATAGCTACAGTGTATGCTGATGCAAAAAATGCTGATTGGCAAAAGAATCCAAAGGCCTATACAATAACTAATTATATAGTTACAAATGAAACTAAAGCTAAAATTCAATTGGCGGCAAGTGGTGGATGTGCAATTTCACTTAAAGTTGCAACAACTGAAGATTTAGAAAAAAAATATAAAAAATTATAAGTCAACGGTCAATGGGTGATGGTCTTTTTATTTAAAATAGAGAAATTATGTTGAAAGGAAAGAAAATTATTTTAGGAATATCAGGTGGTATAGCTGCCTATAAATGTGGTGAATTAGTTCGTCAATTCATTCAAGCTGGCGCTGAAGTGCGCTGTGTTACAACACATAATGCTTTGGAGTTTGTTACTCCTGTTACACTTCAAACTCTCTCACGTAATAAAGTTTATACAGAGGTGTTTGAGCCTGTCGGTGTTTGGAATCCTGAGCATGTAAGTCATGCCGATTGGGCTGATTGTATGGTGGTTGCACCTGCTACAGCGAATATTATTGGTAAATTTGCAAGTGGTATTGCTGACGATGCTTTGTCAACTACATTCTTGGCATTTGATAAGCCTGTGTTTATTGCTCCAGCGATGAATACAAAAATGTATGATCATCCTATTGTTCAACGTAATATGGATATTTTGAAGGGTATAGGCGTAGAATTTATCGAACCAACAGAAGGAGAATTGGCTTGTGGTGTGGTTGGTAAAGGACGCATGGAAGAACCAGAGAATATTGTTGCATATTTGGCTAATAGAGTGTGAATATAAAAAGACAGAATAACAAAAGGACATAAATTTTTATTATTATGTTCTTTTGTCTTATAAAATAGAAATTTATGAAAAAAATATTAATCACTGCGGGACCTACATACGAAAGAATAGACCCAGTGCGCTTCATTGGTAATTATTCTACAGGTAAAATGGGATTTGCTCTTGCCGAGGCTTGTGCTGAGGTGGGGTATGATGTTACATTGATAGCAGGTCCAGTTCAGATAAATATATCGGAAGAGTGGCGCGATAAAATTCATCGTATTGATGTTGAGAGTGCAGGACAGATGTATGAGCAAGTGATGACGTATTATCCTGATATGGATGGAGCAATATTGTGTGCTGCAGTAGCAGATTTTACACCGATAGTCGTTGCCGACCAGAAGATTAAGCGTTTAGGTGATAATATGGTTATAGAACTAAAACCGACTCAAGATATTGCGGCTTCGGTAGGAAAGATTAAGCGAGAAGACCAATTCTTAGTAGGCTTTGCTCTTGAAACTAATGATGAAGAGTCGCATGCTTTGGATAAAATGCGCCGTAAGAATTTCGATTTTATTGTGCTTAACTCGTTAAATGATGCGAATGCATGTTTTGGTTATGACACCAATAAGATAATGATTTTGAAAAATACGGGCGAGAAG